>JAGOXN010000231.1 GCA_018059685.1 Steroidobacteraceae bacterium
GTGGAACCGCGTCAGGTGCACCTGGGGCATTCAGGGCCGCTGACCTCCACAGAGGACGTCGGTGGCATGCTCGGTGTCCATGAACTTCTTCATGACGGCAATCCTTCCATCACGGAGGTGGAACAGGAAATGGTAGTGATTCGCGTAGAGTTTGCCCGACGCGTGCATGCCACGCGAGGTGGCTTCGACCGCCACGCGATCGCCTTCCGCCGTCATGTTCAGGATCTCGAAATGCAGGCCTTCCGGGAACGCCTCGAAAAGGCCCGTGGCCACTGCGGCGATCGATTCCCGGGAGTACCGGCCCGAGATCAGGACGTCGCCCGAGGGCGCGATCGTCACCTCGAGCACCACCTTGCCCTGCAGAGCCGGGTTGTCGCGCAGCGCGCGGCTGTAGAGCGAGTAGATCGCCGACTTGTTGCGATCGAAGACGAGCTCGATCTCCTCGCGGGTACGCGCGCCCTTGCCACTCTGGCCGCTGCCGTCAGCGAGTGCGGCTGAGTCGATCCGCCATCCGCCTCTGCCAACCCGGACCCGTGGACTTCCAGCGCGCGATAACGTCAGCAGGCAGCCGGATTGTGATGAGCCTGCGCGGGTTCCTGGAAACCGGACGGCCACCCTTCTTTACCACGGCTCGGGCCAGCATGTCGCCTGTAAGCTGCGGCAGCTCGGCATACTCCCGCGCTTTGATCGAGTGGGCGTCCACACGAGTGAGATCAGATTTCAAGGAGCGGCTCGATACGCGCTTCTTCACGGGCATTGGACGCCTTCGAACACGATGGCAGCGTCTTCGAACGCCAGACCTCGGGTTGCGAAAGTCCTGTTGCGCTTGGCCGGGTCAAAGGAAATACGCACGATGTTAGTGTAACTACAACAACCTCCGGCGGCAATCCGGCGAGGTCGAGCTACTATTGGCGCCAGTTCGTGCCGACGTCACACGGGACAACGCTCCTCGTCTCGCGCAACTCCGACGCCGGACGCGACGTTACGCCGGGAAGAACTCGATCGGCTTCGTGGTCGTCATGGTGACCACGTCCTTGGCCTCGAACCTGAACATTTTCACCCGCGCCACGAGCTTGCGCTCGAGCTCGGAGTCCCCCAGTTCGCTCGAGACGAGCCGCACGTCGGTGACTTCGCCCGAGGGAGCGATCGTCACCTCGAGGACCACCTTGCCCTGCAGGGCCGGGTTATCGCGCAACGCCCGGCTGTAGAGCGCATAGATCGCCGACTTGTTGCGATCGAAGACGAGTTCGATCTCCTCGCGGGTGCGCGCGCCCTTGCCACTCTGCCCGCTGCGGCGCGCCTCGGCTGCGGGCGCGGCCTCGACGCCGGAGCTGACCTGGGCCGTGGCGTGACCCTTGAGGCCGGTCGAGCCGCCGCCGAAGCCGCGACTCACGTCCGAGACCGCGATGCCGCCACTGCCTTCGCCGGCCCGTGCCGTGAGGAGCGCGCGCTCGACCTGGGTCTTCGCGCCGGCGCCGGTGTTGAGCGGCCGCGCGTCCTTCGTGTCAACCTCGAGGTCCCGAAGCTGCGCGAGCTGGTCCGAGAGTGCGAGCAGCCCGCTCGCCGCCGCCTTCTTGCGCGGGTCGGGCCTGGGCACGACCTTGGCCACGGGTTCCGGCCGGGGTGCCGGCTTTTCGATCTCGGGAAGGATCTCGGGCTTGGGCGGCGGCGGCACCTCGACCTTGGGCTTCGGCTTGGGCTTCGGGCGTTCGAGCAGGAACTCGACGACGCGCTCCGGCACCGCAGGCGGCAGCGTCTCGGGCCGCGGCCGGTCCGGGAGCAGCGGGATGACGACGCCGAAGCCGATGAAGAGCCCGAGCGCCGCGCCGATGATGCGCCGGAAGCGGCGCTCCTCGGCCTCGGACGGGGTCCAGGGCAGCTCGAAGATGCGGTAGTTGGCCAGCACGACGCTCATGGCGGGCGCTCCCTCACGCGCCGGCCTGCGCGAGCAGCGCCTGCTCGCGCTCGACGACGGCGAGCGACACCTTGGTGTAGTCGGCGGCCGAGCAGCTCGCCACGATCTTGCGCAGCACCGCGTACGGCAGCGACTTCTCGGCCATCACGGTCACTTCGCGCTCGCTCGAGGTGCCGGGCAGCACGTTGGCCGCCTGGCGGCCGAGCGCCGCGCGCAGCGGCTCGACGACTGGCTCCGGGGAGCGGCCGACATCGGTGACGGACACGACGGCTTCGCCGTTCACGTACAGCATGTCGCGAGTGACCGTCACGACGGTCGCCTCGCGCGGCTTGTGCTCCGAGATCGACTGCGGGATCGAGATGTTGCGCGTGTTGGGCAGGATCTCGGTGTCCGCCGCGTGCACGAGCAGGTAGACGACCAGGATCGTCAGCATGTCGATCATGGGGATCAGCGCGAGCGGCCCGTGGCCGCCTCCTGCCTTGCCGTGTCGCGCGTGGCGCTGCAGACCGGTGCGGATCATGTCGGGGCGTCTCCCAGCGCGATCTGCGGAAACAGCTCGGTGCGCACGACCTTGCCGCCATCCAGGCTCTGGCGTATGCGCACGGCGTCCATGACCTGCACGATGGTGTCGTAGTCCACGTCCTGGGCGACGAGCAGGGTTGCGTTCTGCTTGTCGGGAAAGCGCGCCTTGACGCCCTCGAGGTAGGCCGAGAGGCTCACGACGTCCTGGCCCCTCTCCGTCACCGGCACGCGCTTCAGCACGCCCGTGTTGCGATCCGCCACCTCGAGACCGCTGCGGCGCAGGATGACCTCGAGCTCGAGCGTCGGCACCTGGTTGGCCGCCAGCGCCCCCGGGCCCGGCAGGTGCACTTCCAGGATGCTCGTCTTCGAGAACACGGCCGTGAAGATCAGGAAGAACGTGAGGATCACCATCACGTCCAGCATCGGCACGATGTTGAGGTCGTTGCGGCCGCGGTAGCGCGCGTGGTTGCGCTGCTGGCGGCGCGCCAGCGTGGACCGCTTCATGCGCGCGCAGCCTCCCGCACGCCCGTGCGCATCGCACTGCCCGGTGCCGGTGCCGCGGTCGGCTGCGGCACCTGCTGGCGCCGCTCGGTCACGGTATTGAGGAACTTGACCGTCGCTACTTCGAGGCTGTCGACGAGTTCCGTGGTCTTGGTCTCGAGGTACATGTGGCACAGCAGCAGCGTGATCGCGAGCCCGAGGCCGAGCGCGGTGTTGTTCATCGCGACCGAGATGCTGGCCGAGAGCAGCGCGGCTTTCTCGGACGGATTCACCGCGGCGACCGCGGCGAACGCGTTGATGAGGCCGATGACCGTGCCGAGGAGCCCCATCAGCATGCCGATGTTGGCGAGGGTCGCGAGGTAGTGCGTGCGCTTCTCGAGCCGCGGGATGACTTCGATGAGGCTCTCCTCCATCGCCTTCTCGATGTCCTCGCGGCGCCGCGCCGTCGAGATGCGCGACATGCCGTAGCGCATGATGGTCGAGAGTGCCGAGTCGGTCTTTTCCGCGACCTGCATGGCGCCACGGATGTTGCCGGCCGCGATCAGCGGTGAGAGCTCGTCCCAGAGCCGGCGGTTGCCGCTCGAGACGCGCGTCAGGTAGATGAAGCGCTCGATCGCGACGGCGAGGCCGAGCACGAACACGGCGGCGATCGGGTAGAGGAACACCCCGCCCTGCTTGAAGAAGTTGACGATCATGTCCATGGCGTTCATTTGTCGGTGGCTCCGGGGGACGGACTTGTGGAACTCTGCGACGTCAGGTCGCGGAAATACGTGATCTCGCGCCGGAATTCGTCACGATCCACCGGCGAGAGGACCTCCTCGATCAGGCTGCCCATGGGTCGGTCGGGCCCCATGGGCGGTTCGGCGGCCTTCCAGGGCACGATGCTCATCACCTTGGGCAGTTCGCGGTTACCCGTGATGGAGGTCGCGTCGAGGTCCAGGCGATCGACGGCCCGGTCGGGACGCTTCGCGACGGGCGTGTCGGTGGCAAGGCCTGCGCCCGGCAGCGCGAGCGCGCCAAGAGCGACGAGAATGATTCCGGGTCTCATGGCTGAACCTCCGCGGTGCGCGGCACCTGGCCGAGACGCGTACGCAGTTCGACGACCCAGGCGCCGACCTGCGCGTCGACACCGCCGGTGAGCGCCTGGTGGCGCTCGTAATGCGCGAGCGCGGCCGCAGGGTCACCGAGATACAGGTCGAGCAGCACGGCGAGATTGCGCTCGGCGTCCGCATCGGACGGGTCGGCGGCGATTGCGCGCTCGTAGCTCGCGCGGGCATCCGCGAACCGACCCTGGCGGCGACTGGCGACGCCGAGTCGGTTCAGTGCTCCGGCGTTGGCCGGGTCGACGACCAGTGCGGCCTCGAGCGCCCGGCCCGCGTCTTCGTTGCGGCCAGCCTCGAGTGAGGCATTGGCCGCAGCGAGCAGGACCACGGCCTCGGGCGGCGTCGCGGTCGAGACTGCGGCGTCGCCCAGGCTCTCGGCGCGCGCGTAGCGCGCGGGCTTCATCTCGGCCAGCGCCGCGAAGCTCTTCTGCACCCACTCGTCGTACACGCCCTCCGCCGAGCGGTGCGCGTTCTTCTCGTGGATGCCGATCGCCTTCTCCTCGAAGGGGAAGGCCTGCTCCTCGAGCAGCAGGTCGTACTGCTCGAGCTCCTCGGCCGAGAGATCACGCGGCCGCTGCGATTCGATGAGCGCCCGGCCGAGGTGGCGATACAGGTCCGCCATGGCGTAGCTCGCAGCCGTCGTGACCGGTGCCACGCCATAGTCCGCAGCGCGGCCGTAGCCCGCGAGCGCGGATTCGAGCGCGACTTTCTTCGCCAGGAACGATCGATCGAGCGGCACGGTGAGAGCCACCGCGCGGGCCACCTGGTCGAGCGGCCGCGCGATCTCGAGCGAGGCCTGCGCCGCGAGGAAGCGGCTGCGA
>JAGOXN010000232.1 GCA_018059685.1 Steroidobacteraceae bacterium
GGATGACACCGGCCACGAGGAGCATGGCTGCAATCAGGTGTCGAATGGCGGCGTCCTCACATGCAGATCACAAGTTTCGCAAGAAACTGCGGCGGCGTCCGCATCTGCACCTGTATCTGCAGCCACATGCAAGCAATGCTCGACGCCGACTCAAAGCGGACTGTCGCACGGCCGGACCTCGGGCAGGCATTGCGCGCAGTACAATGCGCCGATGTCCCAGGCAAGACCCCTGACGAGCCTGACCCTCGATTCCCGGCTGTCGGCAGGCGAAGGGGCCGCGGAAACCTTTGCGCTCTTCTCGCGGGCCCTGTGGTCGCAGCCCTATGTTCCGGCGGAACTCCTCGAGTTGTGCCGCCTGACGTTCGCCCGCCTGCACCGCGACGAGGCAGAGATCGCCGCCGCGAATCCCCATCTCGCGGCGAGCGACTGTTCCCCTGCGAAGCGTGCGGCGGTGCTCGGCGGCAGGGCGGACCGGGACCCGGCGTTATCCGCGATCGAGCAGGCCGTGCTCGGGTTCGCAGAGTACTTCTGGCTCGATGCCGGGTCCATCACCGACGCGGCGGCCAATGGCGTCAAGGCGCACATCGGCGAGGCGGGACTGGTGTTTCTCATCGAGGCCCTCGGGTGTCTCGACGGACGCATCCGTACCGCGCGCTGTCTGCGCGATCCTGGCGACGCTCATGCCGGCTGAGCCCCGCGCCCGCGCGCCTGCGGCCAGCACGGGCAACGTGATCCGCGACAGCGCACTCGGGCGCGTGCCGGAGACCGTCGAATTGCTCATCAGACTGAATGACCGCGTGTGGCGCAACCCTCACGTGTCCCCCGCGCTGCTCGAGATCCTGCGCCTGCGCAATGCGCGTACCGTCAATTGCGTGTTCTGCAAGGCCGTGCGCTACGATGTCGCGCGCCACGACGGACTGACGGAAGAGCGCGCCGGGATGGTTCGCGACGGTTACGAGTCGAGCGCGCTCTCGGAACGCGAGAAGCTGGTCATTGGACTCGCCGATGCCTATCTGGGGTTCCCGGCGGGCGCGAGTCCGGATCTCATGTCCCGGCTCCGCACCGCGTTCACGGAGGCCGAGATCGCCACGATGTTCGTGGCGCTCATGACCTTCAACGTCGCCTCCCGCACCGCCGTGAGCCTCGGCGGCATGCCCGAGGGTCCGCTGCCGGTCACCGAAGTGACGCTCGGCACGATCACGGGCTGAACCTGCTCCCGCACCCGTTGTCCTGCCATACACTGGCCGGACAGTCATGCGGGGGTGCTTTCGGTCCGCCACACCCGGCACTCGCGAAGTAATGGCTCACGAAGCTCTGGGCGAGCAGATTCAGGCACTCGTCGACCTCGTCCACCTTCACCTCGTGAGTCACGCACATGGCGGGAGACGAACGGCGCGCGGATCGGCTGCGCGAGGCCCGCTTCGTATCCGTCGCCGAAGCCCGTGAGGCCGCCGGCCGCCTGCGCCGCCCGTTCGCGCAACTGCTCGATACCGGGAAACCCAGCTACCAGCGCCTCCTGAGTTGCGCGCCGAGCCGCCGCGCACGCAGTTGCTTCGCGCGCTCCTCGGCCGAGACTCGCGGGGTGTCGGCGGGCAGGTGCCGGCGCAGCTCGGCGAAGGGCACACGGGTCATCGTCGGCAGGGGGTTGGAGCTGCAGCCGTACCAGCGGCCGATGAGCATTCCCTGGCGCGAGCCGACCGGATCGAGCCAGTTGGGCACGCCCGGGTCCACGTGGGCGATCACGGCGCGGAAACGACCGTCGGTGTCCACGCGCGCCTGATGGCCATTCAGGCTGCTCTGGCGGTAGACGAACTCGATTGCATTCCACAGCTCGTCGTTGAGTTGCACGTTCCAGTAGGGACGCTGCCCGGGCAGTTCGGTCTCCAGAATCAATGCCTCGTCGGGTCCCACGTCGAAGATGCCCTGCCAGTAGAACTGGCCCGCGACGGAACCGCCGAGGTCGGTGAGCTCGAGCCGGTTGACGAGGCCCCGGTCGCGCGCGTTCTTCTGGTAGCTCAACCATTGGCGCGACAGCTGCGCCGAGAAGAAGCCGAGCAGCGCGCGCAGTCGCTGATCGATGCCTTCGATGCTCTGGCGGGGTTTCATCGGCTGGGGATCGAGCCGCTCGATGGCGAGGCGCGCGTCCCGTTCGCCCGCCCAGTCGTAGGAGCGCTGCCGCACGAGCAGGAATTCAGCGTCGCGGTGCAGCGGCCACCAGTCGCCCTGGTGGCCGGAGGGACGCTCCGCGCTCAGGATCACCTCGATCTCGCCGCCCGGGCCGAGCGTGAGGTCGTCGGCGTCGAAGTAGGCGAAATTACGTCCCGGCTCGGCCGACATGCCCATCATGTTGCAGCCGGTACCGAAGGTCAGGAGCTTCACCGTACCGCGCGTGCCGCTGATGCGATAGACGCCCTCGCCCCGCACCGGCGCGAGCAGATAAGTGTCGTCGGGATTCGGCTGGAGCAGGAACACGGAGTTCAGGAATGGCGCCCAGTCGGGGTGCTCCGGGCTCGACTGGAAGTAGAGGAAATAGCCCAGCGAGACATTCATGACGAGCTGGCGGTAGAGCTCGGCTCGCAGCTGCTCGCTCTCCGGATCGAGTAGCAGCCCGCGCAACCCGGCCGCGGGCTTCAGGAGATCGACGTATTCCGACCACGGCGCGAGTCTTTCGGACATGTGCATGCCTCTGAGTATGCGACGAATGACCGCAGGGGCGACCGTTGCCCGCCTCGCAGGTCGAGCGTGCGGCCGCGGGCTGCTTCTGACATCCTACAGGCCGGTCACGAACAGCGCATGCGGCCGCTCCTGCCGGGCGGGCGACCAGGCCTGGCGACAGAGGACCGCCCTGACATCCTTGCCCCGGCGGCTGCCCGGAGTTCGAAGGAGACGGGTATGAATTTCGAACAGGCGATGAAGAACCCCGGCGCGAGCTTCGGCACGCCGGAGAAGCTCGAGGAATCAACCGAGTTCACTGTGCAGCAGAAGCGCGCGATCCTGCGGCAATGGCAGGACCAGCTGGAACAGTTCCAGCGCGCCGACGAAGAGAACATGCGCGCGCCGGGGCCGCCAACCGGGGCGACCGCCGAATGCCTGCGCCGCGTGACGAGCCTCCTGAGCGAACTGGACGCCGCTGCGGGCTCCCGATAGATCGATAGCGGGTGCTCCCCGGCGACGCCGCGCCTCACCCCTGCGGAATCGTCATGTGCTGCGGCACGTTGTGCTGGAAGGCGCTTTCCTCCGCGCGCCGGCTGATGCGCCAGCCTTGCGGCATGCGCACCAGTTCGTCGACGTACCAGAGTCCGAGGAACATCACCTGCGAACCGCCCGCAGGCAGCGGCACTTCCATCGGGTTGAAGCACACCGTGCGCGCACTCGCGCGATCGCCCTCGAGCGCGATTTCCGTGTTCGCGATCATGTGGTAATAGCGCGGGAAGCCCTGCATCGCGCGCCCCAGCCACGCCTTGACCTCCGGATAACGGCCGTCGATGCCGCCCATGGCGCGATAGTCGATCCAGGCGTCGGGCGTGAAGACCTCGTCGAGCCGATCCCAGGCGCGCTGGTCGATGGCATTGCTGTAGCGGGTCATGAGCGCCTGGATTTCCAGACGGTCCGAGATTTCCTCGAGGGTGAGCATCGCGTTTCCTCCTTCAGTCCGGCAGCGTAAAAGCGACGATCGAATCGCCGAGCTTCGAGCCGAGATACTTGTGACCACCGGCAGCGACCACCACGTACTGCTTGCCCTGGGGCTTCAGCCGATAGGTCATCGGCGTCGCCTGCACGCCGGCGCCCATGTACCGCTCCCAGAGGCGCTCGCCGCTCTGCACGTCGTAGGCCCTGAAGTAGCCGTCCGTGCTCGCGCCGATGAAGGCGAGGCCCGAGGCGGTGAGCAGTGAGCCACCGACATTCGGCACGCCGAGCTTCATCCAGAACGGCCAGGGCGCGAGCCCCCGCGTCGTGCCGAGCGGCACTTCCCAGAGCCGCTTGCCGGCCGCGAGGTCGATCGCAAGGAGCGTCCCCCAGGGCGGTGGATTGCAGGGCGCACCCAGGGGTGAAAGCATCCACTGGTGCTTGAAGGCATAAGGGGAGCCGATGGCCGGGTAGAGACGCTCGCCCGCCTCGAGTCGCGCGTCGGCCTGCGTGCGCGGAATCATCGTCACGATGGCGGCGATGCGCGTGGAGTTGGTCACGAGGATCTGTCGCCCGGGGTCGATCGAGACGCTGCCCCAGTTCAGGAACCCGTTGCTGAAGGGAAAGGTGACCGTCCCCTCGAGCGAGGGCAGCGAATAACGTCCCTCGTAGCGGTGCTTGCGGAAAAGTTCGCGGCACTTGCCGCGATCCCAGGGCGTGAAGCCCCACATGCTCTCCGCCGAGAGATCCCCGGGGTAGACGGTATAGGCTGCGTTCACCGGGAAAGGCTGCGTGGCGGCAGGCGTCTCGCCCTCGACCGCGCCGCCTCGTGGCACCGGACGCTCCTCCACTGGAACCAGTGGCTCGCCGGTCTCACGGTCCAGAATGAAGATGTGGCCCGGCTTGGTCGCCTGCGCGACCGCCGGCACCGGGCCGCCGGGCGTCGGGAAGTCAAAGAGCACCGGCTGCGCGGGCACGTCGAAGTCCCAGACATCGTGGTGCACGGTCTGGAAGTGCCAGCGCACGCGACCCGTATCCGCTTCCAGCGCCACGAGCGAGCTCGAGTAGTGATCGAGTCCGTCGCGCAGGCCGCCATACAGGTCGGGGGAGGTGTTGCCTGTCGGCACGAACACGAGCCCGCGCTCGTGGTCCACCGAGAACACCGACCAGGCATTTGCAGTGCCGCGGATGTAAGACTCGCCCGTGCCCGCGACCT
>JAGOXN010000233.1 GCA_018059685.1 Steroidobacteraceae bacterium
TCGATGTAGAACTGGATGCGCCGGGTCAGCGTCGGCCACGGGTACTTCTTCTCCGTGTGCCAGGTGTTGGCGGTGATCGTCTCGTCGGGCCTGATGTCGGTCGCGTTGCCGATGTTGATGAAATGCATGCCGAGCCCGGTGAAGCGCTCGAAGCCCTTCTCCTTGAGGCGCTGCCAGTCGATGCCATTCAGGTTGGTGGTCTGCGCGAGCACGTGTTCCAGGATTGCCTCGGGCCTGTCCTCGGTGAACCGGCCGCCGAAGGTGAAGGCATCATAGACGTTGTCGAGCCGCCGCTCCGCACCGCTGCGGTCGGTGAAATGCGTGATGCCGCGCGCGCGCGCGCGGGCCTGGATCGCCTTCAGCAGCAGGCAGATCACCGAGTAGTCCGGCTTGGCCTCGCCGAGCGGTTCGACCGCGCGGCTGATGACGTGCACGTAGGGCGCGAGCGGCGTCGCCCACAGGATGTCGTCCTTCTCGTACCAGCCGGCCGCAGGCAGCACGTAGTCGCTGTGCAGCGCGGTATTGCTCATGCGCCAGTCCACCGTGACCAGCAGGTCGAGCTCCTTGACCAGGGTGTCCTCGAGGACGTTGCAGGCGCGCGCGCGGCGCAGGATGTTGCCGCCGATCTCGAAGAAGATGCGTTGCCGCGCTTCCGGCGGCCGGATCTGCCAGCCCTCGCGGTAGGCTTCGTCGAGAAAGCTCGACAGCTCGCGCTTCATGGTCGTGTCGTAGCGGGCGGAGCTGCCGTAGAGCGCCTGCAGGCCGACGTGGTAGTAGTAGAGGTTGCCGGCGACGAAGCTGCCGTCGCGGTATTTCTCCTGCACGATGTCGTAGAGGATCGCCTCGTTGCTCAGGCCCGCCATCTTGCCCTTGATGAAGGCCGGCGCGGTGCCTGCTGCGACCGCCAGCACGCCGAGCGCAGGCGGCAGGCTGCCGGGGGCGACGATGGTCGACGGCGGCCCGTCGATCGCGAGCGCCGGGAAGCCGGTGATACCGCTGCCCTTGCGGCCGATCTGGCCGCACAGCGTCAGCACGAGGATCTGGCAGCGTTCCATCTCCATGCCGTGGTAGTACTTGGAGAAGGTCGACTGGGTCACGCAGAGTGCCGCACGCGCAGCGGCAATCATGCGCGCGAGGCGGCGCACGGTCTGTGGCGCGACGCCCGTGATCGCCGCGGTCTGCTCGGGTCGCCAGCGCCCGTCGAGGTCCTTGCGCACGAGCGCAAAAACCGGCGTCACGATGACCTGCTCGCCGCCGCGGAGCCTGACCCGATACCGTCCCTCCAGCGCCGGAACCAGGTTCTCCAGCGCCAGCGATTTCGTCGACACCGGCCGGATGCTCCGTGTCGACTCGTCCCACACGTGGAAGACGTCGTCGCGGCCGTCCGGCTCGAGATCGCTCTGGCGCAGGTAGCGCTGGTTGTCGGTACGGACGAGCAGCGGCAGGTCGGTCTGCTCCCGGATGAAGTCGATGCGTGCGAGCTTCTCGGTGATGATGGTCTGCGCCATCGACAGGGCCAGCGCGGCGTCGCTGCCGGAATTCACGCCGATCCAGAGATCCGCATGGATGGCCGAAGCGTTGTAGTCCGGTGCGATGGTGACGATCTTCGCGCCGTTGTAGCGGGCCTCGTTGATGAAATGCGCGTTGGGAATCTGCGTGTAGACAGGGTTGCCGCCCCAGATCAGCACGAGGTCCGAATGGAACATGTCGTCCATCGAACCGGAGAACGTGATCTTGCCGAGCGTGGTCTGCGCGCCCGGGTGATGGTCGCCAACTTCGGCGTTGACGTCGAGCATCGGTGTGTCGAGCAGGTGGCTCGCGCGAAAGGGCGCCGTCGATGCGCCGCCACCGGTATTGGCCGTGCCGGGATCCCAGACGATCGCACCCGGACCGTCGCTGGTGATGACGTCGACGACGCGATCGGCGATGGCGGACAGCGCGTCGTCCCATGAAACGCGCTTCCACCTGCCCTCGCCGCGCTCCCCGACGCGCACCAGCGGATGCGTCAGGCGGCCGGCATCGTACATGCGCAGGCTGTAGCACGCACCCTTCTGGCAGCCGCGCGGATTGAAGTCGGGCACGTTCGGGTCGATCTGCTCATAGGTGGCCGACTGTTCTTCGCGCCAGGCGATGCCGTTCTTCACGTACACGTTCCAGCTGCAGTTGCGCTGGTACCAGCAGTTGACGAAATGCGTGCTCTTGGCGACCGAGTCCCAGGTCCACTTCCTGCGGTAGATGTCCTCGAATCCGAGGTACTCGACCTCGTCCTCGTCGACGGGCGCGCCTCCGGCCGGCGCGGCCGGCGCCGGGTTTGCCCCATGTACCCGGCGGAGCTGGCTCAGGCACAACAGCAGCGTCCCGCCGCTGGCCTTCAGGAAGGCCCGGCGGTCCAGCGCGGCGCTCACCGGGCACGCTCCAGCGTGATCGGGTCCTTGCCGAAGCCTGGGAACAGGTCGTCGGACCAGCGATAGACGATCAGCGCATCGAGCAGTTCGGACTTCTCGCCGCGCGCCTTGCGGTCCATCTCGTGCTTCAGCGTCGCCAGCACCTCGTCGACGCGCGGGCCGAACAGCGAGCGCAGGTACGCGAGCGGAATCCGCGGCTCGTCGGTCACATTACCCTGCTCGTCGAGCCTGGGCGGGGAGAGCGGCGGCACGTAGTAGACGTTCGGCTGGGTGTTGTATTCGGCGTGCAGCGGCAGCGCGACCTGCCATTTCTCGACGAGCCTGTGCACGGGGCCGTTCTCGTCGTCGAGGTAACCGAAAAAGCGCATGCGCCCCGGGCACTGGCGCACGCAGGCGGGTGCCACCCCCTTCTCGACGCGCGGAAAGCAGAAGATGCACTTCTGGCTCACGTCGTGCAACGGATTGAAATAGATGCGCTTGTAGGGGCAGGCCGCGACGCAGAATCGATATCCCTTGCAGCTCTTCTCGTTGATGAGGACGATGCCGTCCTTGTCGCGCTTGCGGATCGCGTTGCGCGGGCACGCTTCCAGGCAGGCCGGGCGCGTGCAGTGGTTGCAGATGCGCGGCATGTAGAAGTAATAGGAGTTGGGATACTCGCCTGCGCCCGCGTCCTCGTCCCAGTTTGCGCTCCAGGCGGGAGGCTTGCCCGAGGCGGTATGCGGGTGGAAGTGCACCGCCTGGCCCTTGCCGCCGCGGAATACCTCGTCGTGGTTGAACTCCATCGCTTCGCCGTAATCGGCCGCGCGCGGGATCGTCCCCGGGCGCGCCTCGCCGGCGGGCGCGTCGAAGCCGCCGCCCGTCTTTTCCCAGCCGCGCGGCGACCCCTGCCCGGGCAGGGTGTTGACCAGGGTCCACCACATGTTCTCCTGGCCTTCATCGCGGGTCCATTGCGTCTTGCAGGCGATGGCACAGGTGTGGCAGCCGAGGCACTTGTTCAGGTCGAATACCATCGCGAGCTGGCGCTTCGGCTTCTTGATCTCGCCGTCGACCAGTCGGCCGGTCAGTGACTTCGGCATCGGGCTCCCACCTTCAGTCGAGGACGATATCGTGCCACTGCGGCGAGACGGACTTGAGTCCGGCGCGTTCCCCGTTGCCGCCCTGCCAGACCGCAAAGGCGATCCGGGCGGTGGCGCCGCGGGCGAACTGGGCGCTGCGCCTCGCGTCGCCGGCCGCGAGCTTGCGCAGGAATATGAGCTGCCAGCGCCCGTCGCGATGCTGTGCGGAGGTCGCGATCTCGACATTGCGCGTCACGCGGCTGGTGCCGAGCCCGCTCGCGACGTTGCCGCGCGCCGTCGTCCCATGGTCCGCCCGCCAGTGCCAGATACTGACCGGCTGCTCGGGACTGCCCATGAAAAAGAGCGGCGCGTCGTCCTTCAGCGGGAACATCACCGCCGCACCGTCGGCGAAGCGATCGTTGTCGCCCTGGCCGAGGTCGGCGTCGGGATCGGCCCAATCGAGGCGCAGGGCCAGGAGATCGCCATTGTGCAGGGCGCTGAAGGCGAGCGAGCCGGTATTGCCATAGGGCCTGTCACGCCAGGTGTTGACGATGAAAGGCGATGGTTGCATCGCGAGGGGCGTGGCGATGAGCTCGATGCGGAGCCTCGGCGCCTTGCGCCAGGCGGGCGCATCGAGCGTGCCGAGTTCGGTGGCTGCAGCCGCCGTGTGAGGGATGCGCATGCCTCGATCCGTGCCGCGAACCAGGAGTCGTGTGCACGGTATACGCCGTACGCACCCCCTGTCAATGCACCATCGTGGCGCGTCCTGGTGGCATGGCGGCGGCGCGGCGGCCCGATAGACGCTAACATGGTGCGACATGGCATCGGGATCTTCGCGGAAATGAAGGCACGTACCGCCGCGCGTCGTGGCAGGTTGTCGAAGGAGCGGATCCTCCGGGCCGCGCTGCAGGTCGCCGACGCCGAAGGCCTCGATGCGTTGAGCCTGCGTCGGATCGCGGCGCAACTGGGCGTATCGGCGATGTCGCTGTATCGGCACTACCGCAACAAGGCCGAGATCGAGGACGGCATCGTCGACCATGTGGTCGGCTCCTATCGGGTCACCGATCACGACGAGTCCGATTGGGTGGACTGGGTCTACGTCACCTGCGCGCAGATGCGCAGCGTCCTGTGTGCGCACCCCGGCCTGTTGGCTCTGCTCGACAAGGCGTCGATGAACGCGTCGAGCCACGGCATCAACGCACTCGGCGTGATGGAAGCCGTGCTGAGCCGCCTGCGCAATGCCGGTCTCGCGCCGACGCCCGCCGCGCGCCTGTACCAGGCGCTGATGGCCGTGACCATCGGCTCGGTGGTGCGGATGAGCCGGCCGGCGCGGCGCGCGGTCAGTT
>JAGOXN010000234.1 GCA_018059685.1 Steroidobacteraceae bacterium
CCGTGGTACCTGCAGCAGAACTCCCCGCTGTCGCTCGACATGCTGCGTGCCGCGAAGCGGGCGGTGGATCCCGGAGGCATCATGAATCCCGGGACGCTGCTGTAGGAAAGGGGACATTCCGCTTTTCCTGTTTTCGAAAAGCGGTGCTTATTGGGGACATTCCGCTTTTCGTCAGCGCGAAACGCGGAATGTCCCAATAAGCACGAAAGCGCGACCCGGCACCGGTCAGGCAAACGCTACATAAACCCGCTTGTTGCGCCGTCCTTTGTTCTCGATCTTGCCGACCACGATCCGGCCGATCTCGCCCGTGCGCGCAACGTGCGTGCCGCCGCAGGGCTGCAGGTCCACGCCTGGAATCTCGAGCAGCCGGATGCGCCCGGCGCCACGCGGCGGCTGCACGGACATCGTGCGCACGAGCTGCGGCTGCCGGTCGAGATCCTCGTCGGTGATCCATTGCGACCGCACGCCGTGGTCGGCGGCGATGAGGGCATTCACTGCCTCGGCGACTCGCCCCCGGTCGATTTCCTCGTCCGTGTCGAAATCGAGCCGGCCCTTGCCGGCGGTGATCTGCCCGCCCGTGACGCCGAAGCGCAGCACCGAGCCCAGGAGATGCAGGCAGGTGTGGATGCGCATGTGCGCGTAGCGACGCTCCCAGTCGATCTCCACGTCGATCAACTCTCCGACCGCGGGCGGCGCGCCGGTCTCGGCAAGGACGTGCAGGATTCGCCCGCCCTCGCCTTTGCGAGTGTCTGCAACCCGCCATTCGCGGCCGCGGCTCGTCATGAGCCGACCCGTGTCACCCGGCTGACCGCCGCCGAGCGGATAGAACACCGTGCGGTCCAGCACGACTCCTTCAGGGCCGCACTCGACCACCCGCGCCCTGCACTGGCGCAGGTAGGCGTCCTGCTGGAACAAGGGGTCCGTGACTGGCATGGGCGAAATCATACGGCCGACGGGCGTGGATGGGTGCCAGGCACCGGCACCGGCAGGCCGGCTGCCAGAATCCGGGCACCTCGACCCCGGACTCAATGCATGCCCGCGAAAATTACCGCAGTGCTGGCCCTCGCCTGCGGCATCGCTCTGTCCCCGGCCGCATCTGCCTTCAACTTCGGCTTCCTGCGCGACTCGGTCCTCGAGCGACTGACGCCCGAGGACATCGAAATCGGGACCCGCACCACACGCGTCGCCCTCGACGGTGCCAGCGACGCGGAGTGGAACAATCCCGCCACCGGGGCCTCGGGCTTCATTCGCGTGCTCGAAACGATCGACGTGGATGACGAGAAAGGCTGTCGCAGAGTGCGCATGGGGGTCACCGCCGGTGATCGCCACGGCAGTGGAACCTACATCCTGTACCGTTCGCGCAAGGGCGCGTGGCTCTTCTACACCCCGAGTCAACCACCGAGCCGGCCTCAGTAGTTGGCAAATGGGGACATCCTGCTTTTCGGGCTGACGACGGGCCGGCTGATCACGTCGCATTCAGCTCCTGGTCATTGCGAAAAGCAGAATGTCCCCTACTGCGCTCAGGCCAGCGTCCCCGACGCGACGTAGTCGCTGAGGCGTCGCGGCAGCCGTCCTTCGGCGAGCAATGGCGCCAGGTTCCAGTCGCGGCGGGCCCACCAGGCTTGCCGCCAGCCACGTGCGACCGCGGTCGCGAACGCCTGTATTGCCTGCCCGTGCCGACCCAGCAGGGTATGCGCGAGTACTGACCAATAGAGGATTTCGTTGTTCACGACGCCCTGCGCGCCGACCGCATCAATCGCCGTGAGCAGCCCCTCGAGGTCGTCCCGCCCGCGCGCGTCGTCCGCCACGAGGCGCAGGTGCGCGTGGTTCACGACGTGCGGCAATCGCCAGACCCATTCGTCGTTGATGACGTCGTCGATCGCCTGCTGGGGCCCCGGCGGCAACTCCTCATAAAGTGTACGCGCTGCTGCGTAGTCTCCGAGAACCAGCAGTGCCTGCGCGCGCTGCCAGGGTGAGTACACCCGGCCCGCCGTGCCGCTCGCCACCCGGTCGAGCGCGGCGCGGTCGTCGCGGGCGACGTAGAGCGCCATGACGAGGTCGGAATTGAGCACGTTGTCGGGCGAACTGCAGCAGGAGGCTTCGATCGACAGGGCCGCCGCCTCGAGGTCGCCGGACTGCAGCTGGAATAGACCTTTGCGCGCAGGATAGAACGCGCGTCCCGGCGCGCGCTCGATGGCCCGATCCGTCCATCGCACGGCCTCCGCCGCATTCCCGCGCGACGACTCGAGCCGCGCCATCCCCGAGTACGGAACCGGAAACCCGGGGTCGACCTCCATCGCCGTACGAAAGCGCGCCTCCGCGTCCGCGACGTCGCCGGACCGCAAGGCGTCGAACCCGACATTCGAATTCACGATCGGCGAAAGCGGGTCGAGCCTGAAGGCCTCGCGGTTGCGCGCCGCAGCGTCACGGTAGCGTCCGAGCCCGGTCAGAACGAGCCCGAGCCAGACGTGTGCCATCAGGTAACCCCGATTGAGCTCGAGCGCGTGTTCGAGGGCCTGCGCGGCTGCCTCGAAGCGTCCCTGGACATGCCGGATCAATCCGAGCGATGCGTGCGGCTCCGCGAGCGCGGGTGCCAGCTCGAGCGCGCGCTCCACGGCCGGCAGTGCCATCGCGATGGCTTCGGCCGGGGGCAGGTTGCCGTAATAACCGGCGCTCGAGAGCGCGTACGCGTCCGCGAGGCCCGAATACGCCAGCGCGTAGTTCGAGTCCAGATCGATCGCCTTGCGGAAGCAATCCACCGCCCTCGCGAGGTCCGCGTCCGTGCGCTTGTGGAAGTGGTGGCGTCCGAGCAGGTACAGATTGTA
This sequence comes from Steroidobacteraceae bacterium, assembly GCA_018059685.1. GTDB lineage: Bacteria > Pseudomonadota > Gammaproteobacteria > Steroidobacterales > Steroidobacteraceae > RPQJ01. Next base: position 2,826 of record JAGOXN010000234.1, read on the forward strand.
GGCATCGAAATTCCGGGTGGCGGGCTCGACCTGCGGGCGCTCCGGCACACCATCGCGCGGCCGGACAGCGGCAATGACGGCACAAGCGACCTCCGTCTGCAGCTTGAAGATGTCGTCGAGGCGTCGCTCGAAGGATTCGGCCCAGACCTGGTACCCGTCGGCGGTGTTCACGAGCTGGACGTCGATGCGCACGGTGTCCGCGTGCTTGCGCACACCGCCTTCGAGCACGGATGCCACGTTCAGGCGGCGCCCGATCTCGCGCACATCCTCGTGCCGGCCCTTGAACGCGAACGACGAAGTGCGCGCCGCCACGCGCAGCCCCTCCACCCTTGCGAGCTGGTTGCGGATTTCCTCCGACAGACCGTCCGAGAAGTACTCGTTCTCGGCCTCCTGGCTCAGGTTGGCGAAGGGCAGCACCGCGATCGAGCGTTCGGGAGCCGGCGTGACCGCGGGCAGGACCGCAGCCGGCGACGGTGTGACCGGATGCGCGCCGGCGCCGGGATCCGCGAGGCCGGGCGTGCGCTCGATGCCGGAAGGGGTGACGTCGAACATCCACGCGAGCACGGTCGCGATCGGCAATCCGATGATCAGGCCGGCAACGACGAATCGCATGTAATGAGATGCATCGAAGGCATCGAGCAGGAGGTCGAGCGCCTGGGCCAGGATCCAGGCGCCCGCGACGTAGAACACCGCAGCGCGCACGACGCGCCGGCGCAGCAGTTCTTCCCAGAAGCGCTTCGGGTCCCGCCTGCCCATCGGCGAAATCATAAGCCGGTGCCGGGTCGCGCTTTCGAGTTTATTGGGGACATTCCGCTTTTCGGGTGACGAAAAGCGGAATGTCCCCAATAAGCTCCGGCACTATCGGTATCACCCCCGCCCGACCGCCTTCTCGTACAGCCCCGGAAACCGCCCGGTCGGATCGTATTCGTACCTGAGCGCGTCGTACGCCGGACGGTCGAACATCCCCCAGAACGTCGTCTCGTCGAAGGTGCTGCGTGAGTACAGGCTCTTCTTGCCGCCGTGACGAACGACGAGCCGCTCGACGGCGGTGTTGTAGTGACCATCGGGATGGTCGGTCCGGACCGTGTCCCAGAAGCCAAGATTCACGTAGGGCGTGTCGGTGCGGAGTCGATAGAGCGGATAGCGATGCGACGTGGCGGTGAACGGGCAGATCCAGACCGGCGTGATGCCGACCTGTGAGTGCAGGTCCGCGAGGAACGTGGCCGAATGCTCGAGCGGGATGTCGACGTCCTGGATTACCGATTCCCGGCGCGCGCGCAATCGCTGCAGGGCCGCAAGCGGCCAGCGCTGACCCGCCCGCATGATCTTCTGGTACGTGACGCTCGACAGCAGTCGCGGCCCGAGCAGCAGGCGCACCAGTGGAAGGTGGGCACCGACGTTCCGGCTGCACCAGAACCAGTCGGTGTCCCACCGCCAGAGATAGTCGCGAATCGTCAGCCAATCCTCGGCCCGCTCGCGGAGGCTGCGCCAGTACTGCCGCATCCACGTGTAGTCGCTGGTACTCGCTCCGTCGGGAAGCCGCCCGGCGAACGACGCCCGCGTCAGCACGAAATCGCGCATGCCGAAGTACACGCCGTCGAGGTAGTCGCAGGTCGGCCGGGCACACTCCTCGCCAAGTGCGGCGAAGAACCGGCCGGGGTCCGAGCAGCGTTCGTGCCGGAGCCGCACGTACGGTGCGACGGGAATCAGCCGCACCGTCAGGCGCGTCGCATAACCCAGGCTGCCGTAGGAATTCGGGAAGCCGCTGAACAGATCGGCATGCTCCGTCGGCGAGCAGCGCAATACCCGCCCGTCGGCCACCAGCACGTCGAATTCCGGAACGGTCTCGTGCACGAGGCCGTAGCGGAACGAGCTCGACTCGATGCCGAGTCCCGTCGTCGCACCACCGACCGTGATGCTATTGAGCTCCGGCACCACCGCCGGCGCGAGTCCGTACGGCAGGCAGG
>JAGOXN010000235.1 GCA_018059685.1 Steroidobacteraceae bacterium
TCGGCTGGGGCCTGAGCGCACTCGCGCTCGGCCTCGTAATCACGCTCCACCTGTTGCCGGCGCTGCTCGCCGGGCTGCTCGCTTACGAACTGGTCAACGTGCTGACGCCGTGGCTGCGCGTGCGCGGTCTCGGCCGCGATGGACCGCGCGTGCTCGCCGTGGCGCTGATCGCCACGGCCGTCGTCGCCGCACTGGTGGCCGCAGGTCTCGGTTTCGTCGCCTTCCTGCGCAGCGGAGGCGAGAGCCTGCCGATCCTCATGCAGAAGATGGCGCAGATCGTCGAGGATGCGCGTGCGCAGCTGCCGCCGGAGCTGCTCGCCTATGTGCCGGAGGACGCCGACACCCTGCAGGGCACGCTGGTCGAATGGCTGCGTTCGCATTCGAACCTCCTGCAGCTCGCCGGCCGCGATCTCGGCAGATCACTCGTGCACGTGCTGATGGGAATGATCATCGGCGCGCTGCTGTCGCTGCAGAAGGCCACGCAGCTCGCGGACCGGCGGCCGCTCGCCGAACGGATCACGCGCCACGCCGAAAGGGTCGCATCCGCGTTCCGGCGCGTGGTCTTCGCGCAGTTCTGGATCTCGTCGATCAACACGTTTCTCACCTGGCTCTACCTGAGCGTCGCACTGCCTCTGTTCGGCGTCGACCTGCCGCTCGTCAAGACGCTGGTCGCGATCACCTTCGTCGTCGGCCTGCTGCCGATCATCGGTAACCTGATCTCGAACACGGCGATCATCATCGTGAGCTTGAGCCAGGGGCTGCCGGTGGCGACCGCGTCACTCGCGTACCTCGTCGTCATTCACAAGCTCGAGTACTTCCTGAATGCGCGCATCGTCGGCTCGCACATCAATGCGCGAGCCTGGGAGCTTCTGATCGCGATGCTGGTGATGGAGGCGGCCTTCGGCATTCCCGGCCTGGTCGCGGCTCCGATCTTCTATGCCTACTTCAAGGACGAGCTCCACGAGAAGGGACTCGTGTGAGCGTGCGCTCGAGGCCTCAAGGCTTCGATTCCTCCGCCGGGCGAAGCACCATCGCCGGATCCTCCATCTCCGCCAGCGGCAGCACCTCGAAGTGCGCGAAGTTGTAGACCGGCGACATCGCGAGCAGCCGCTCGAGCTCCTCGTTCGAATCGACGTCGTAGATCCAGGCGCCGCCGTGCCGCCCGACGATGTGATAGCGCACGACCAGCTTCTTCTGCTTGCGCAGCAGCGACGCGTACTGCGGCATACGGGCGATCGCCGGGATCACGTCGGTCTTGAGAGCGGCCAGCTCGAACTTCCAGAGCACCAGGAACTTCACTGACCACCTCGCTCCGGCGTCATCGCCGTCTGACTGCACGGGAGATTACCGCAGTCGGCCGGTAATGTGCTCGACCTGCCTCGAGCCGGAGCCGGCATCGCCCCGCTCGACCCATGCTGCGCCAGCAGGTGCCCATCGGACATGGTCAGCCCGGCCGACCGGGCAACCTCGCTGCATGGCAGCTTGCGGAGTACGATCACCGGCCCGAGTTCAGGATTCCGGAGCGTCCATGGAACTGCCGCTGACCCCACTGGATTTCGCGCGGCGCGCGCGCAGGCTCCATCCGGACCGCGAGGCCGTCGTCGACGGATCGGTCCGGTTCAGCTACGCGGAGTTCCTCGCGCGCTGCGATCGCTGGTCGGCCGTGCTGCAGCGGCTCGGAGTGAAGCAGGGCGACCGGGTCGCGATCATTGCGCCGAACACCCACGCGATGCTCGAAGCGTTCTACGCGGTCCCGCAGCTCGGCGCGGTCATCGTACCGCTCAATTACCGGCTGACCGCCGACGACTTCGCGTACCTCATCGAACACAGTGGGTCCCGGGTCGTCTGTGCTCATTCCGACTATCTCGCCACGGTGGATGCGATCCGCGACCGCCTGCCCGCGGTCGAGCACTTTGTGGCGCTCGAGGGGAACTGCGCCGGATGGCTCGACTACGAGGCCGAGCTCACCGCGGCGCCCGCATCGTTCGAGCGACCCGGTTCGATCGGCGAGAGCGACCTGATCGCGATCAACTACACGAGCGGGACGACATCGCGGCCCAAGGGCGTGATGATCACGCACCGCAATGCCTGGGTGAATTCGGTGGGTACCCTGGTTCATCACCCGATGACGCCCGCCGACCGCTATCTGTGGACGCTGCCGATGTTCCACGCGAACGGCTGGACCTTCGTATGGACCGTGACGGCGGCGGGCGGGGCCCATGTCTGTCTGCGCAAGGTCGATGCCGCGGCGGTGTACGAGCAGGTCGCTGCGGAGCGCATCAGCGTGCTGTGCGCGGCGCCGACGGTGCTGATCGCCATCGCCAATGGTCCCGAGGAGGCGCGACGCAGCGTGCGGCGCGGCGTCCGCGTGCTCACGGCTGGCGCGCCGCCGGCGGCCGCGACCATCGAGCGGATCGAGGGTGATCTCGGCTGGCAGGTGACCCATGTCTACGGGCTGACCGAGACCGCGCCGTTCATCACGATCTGCGAGGAGCGGCCCGAGGACGCCAGCCGCAGTCCGCATGCACGAGCCAGCACAAAGGCACGCCAGGGCGTCGAGCTGATCACCTCTCCCGCGGCCTAGGATTTCTCTGGACACCTGATTGGGGCAGCATGACTGCCCGGAGGAGATGTCCAGATGAGCAGATCGAGACAGCGTAGCAACGAGGTCGGTGGCACGGGCCGCTGGTCGGCGCGACGCAAGATGGAGGCGGTGCTGCGCCTGCTGAAAGGCGAGGACCTCGATGCGCTGTCACGGCAGCTGAAGGTGACGGCGGCGACGCTGTCGGAGTGGCGCGAGGTGTTCCTGGCGAGCGGCATTGCGGGGCTGAAGAGCCGCGAGGTCGACGGCCGCGATGAGAAGATCGCCGCGCTCGAGAAGGCGCTCGCCGAGACAGCGCTCGATCTGTCGATCTCGCGGGCGATCAACACGGTGTACGAGAGGAAAGCCGGCCCTTTAGCGCCGGGGAAGTCGACGTCGTGAGACACGAGGCGTCGGCTTCCCTCGGTCGGATCGTGCCGCTGGCCCGGATCTGTGCACTGACGGGCGTGGCGCGTTCGAGCGTGTACGCGCGGCGTTCGGCGACGGTGCTCAGTTTCCCGCGTCGGCGTGGCCCGAAGACGGCCTTCAGCGATGTCGCGCTGACCGAGGCGATCCGCACCGAGTTGGCGGCCTCGCCGTGGACCGGCGAAGGGTATCGCAAGGTGTGGGCCAAGTTGCGCCATCAGGGCATCCGCAGCAGCAAAGCCCGAGTGCTGCGACTGATGCGCGAGGCGGGTCTGCTCGCGCCGAGCCGCAGCGGTGGCCCGCGCGGACCGAGAACCCACGACGGCACGATCATTCCAGCGAGCCCGGACACGCTGTGGGGCACCGATCTGACCACCACCGTCACGACCGACGACGGCCAGGTGGCGGTGTTCGTGGCGATCGATCACGCGACCGCCGAACTGGTGGGCATCCATGCCGCCAAGCGCGCCACGCGCTACGAGGCCCTTGAGCCGCTGCGCCAAGGAGTGCGGCGTTGCTTCGGGCGAATCGCCAAGAATGTCGCCGCCGGCCTCACCGTGCGCCACGACCACGGCAGCCAGTACCTGAGCGATGCGTTCCAGGCCGAGCTCGCGTTCCTCGGCATCGCATCGAGCCCGGCGTTCGTCCGCGCGCCCGAGGGCAATGGCTGCGCCGAGCGCGTGATCCGCACACTCAAGGAGCAGCTGCTGTGGGTGAAGAGCTTCGCCACCGTCGAGGAGCTGCGTGTCGCGCTGATCACCTGGGCCGAGATCTACAACCACGCGTGGCTGATCGAGCGACACGGCTTCAAGCCGCCCGCGGAGGCAAGACGGGTCTACTATGAACACCGCGAGAAACTCGCGGCCTGACGAGACGAGTGACCATCAAACCACTGTCCAGGAAATCCTTGACCGCTACACCTCTGGAGAACTCGGCGTCGTCGACGAACGGGGCAACGAGGTGCCGCACGACGGCGAGACCCTCGGCGAGATCGTGGCGCGCGGCAACGTGGTGATGAAGGGTTATTACAACGACCCGGCGGCGACTGCGCAGGCGCTGCGCGGCGGCTGGTTCCATTCCGGCGATGCGGCGGTCGTGCATCCCGATGGCTACGTCGAGATCCGCGACCGCTTCAAGGACGTCATCATCAGCGGTGGCGAGAACATCTCCTCCGTCGAAATCGAGGGCGTGCTGCTGCGCCACCCCGCCGCAGTCGAGGCGGCCGTCGTCGGCATGCCGCACGAGAAATGGGGCGAGGCGCCGCACGCGTTCGTCGTGCTGCGCCCGGGCGTGGCCGCGACGGAGGAGGAGTTCCGGGAGTTCTGCCGCAGGCACCTGGCGCACTTCAAGGTGCCGAAGTGGTTTTCGTTCATCGACGAACTGCCGAAGACCGCCACCGGCAAGATCCAGAAGTACGTCCTGAGGGACAAGCGCAGCGCGATCAGCAAGCAGTAGCCCCGGCACGGACGGGCTCGGACAGCGGGGCGCAAGTCCGCGGCTGCTGCGTTTGGACATAAGCAGGCTGGAAGCGCCGGTCGGCTTGGTCGACCGGCAGGTAATAGCGAATCCGACGACCAGTGCGATGGACACTTCGGGTTGCCGGGGTGACGATACTCTCCGTCCTGGACAGACGGGTGGAGGTCCGATGCGCACGCGACTCGAGATCCGGTCGACGGCCAGGGTTCGCGCCGCGCTGATCGCATGTGCGGCGCTGCTGGTGCTCGCTGCTTGCCAGGAGGGCGGGGACC
>JAGOXN010000236.1 GCA_018059685.1 Steroidobacteraceae bacterium
CGACGCACGCCCTGCCCTTCTGACCGGATGACAACCCCCGCGCTGCCCGATGATCTCGTCGACCAGGTCCGGCGTGCCCTCGCCGAGGACGTCGGCAGTGGCGACCTGACGGCGGCGCTGGTACCGGCCATACGGACAGGACGCGCCCGGGTGATCACCCGGGAGGCTGCGGTGATCTGCGGCCAACCCTGGTTCGACGAGGTCTTTCGTCAACTCGACCCCGCCGTGATGGTGGAATGGCAGACCGGGGAAGGCGCCGCGGTCGAACCCGGCCAGCTCCTGTGCCGGCTCGCCGGACCGGCGCGCGCCCTGCTGACCGGGGAACGCACGGCGCTCAACTTCCTGCAGACGCTGTCCGGCACGGCAACCGTCACGCGCCGTTACGCAGAGGCGATCGCCGGGCTGCCGTGCCGGGTCCTCGACACGCGCAAGACCGTTCCTGGCCTGCGGCGCGCCCAGAAGTACGCCGTGCGTTGCGCAGGGGGCAGCAACCACCGGATGGGCCTCCATGACGGCATCCTCATCAAGGAGAACCACATCGCGGCCGCAGGATCGATCGGCGCCGCGGTCGCCGCCTCGCGCTCGGGCGGGTCCGGCGTACCGGTGGAGGTCGAGGTCGAGACGCTCGACGAACTTCGACAGGCCCTCGATGCGGGCGCCGACATGGCCCTGCTCGACGAGTTCAGCCTCGACGAGCTGCGCGCGGCCGTCGCCCTGAATCGGGGCCATGCCAACGGCCCGATGAAGCTCGAGGCATCGGGCAACGTGACGCTCGACACGCTGCGGGCGATCGCCGCGACGGGCGTCGACTTCGTGTCGGTCGGGTCGCTCACCAAGCACGTACGGGCGGTGGACCTGTCGATGCGCTTCGAGTTCGGCGCCACGGGTTAGCGTTGCGGTCAATTCGGGCACGCGCCAGGCGGGGTCTCCGGTCCAGTCCCGGAAAAGGGGACATTCTCCTTTTCGCACATTCAACAGCGAAAAGGAGAATGTCCCCTTTTCCGAAAGGCGTGCGCGGCACCGAGGTCCTGGCTCCCGCGACCCGCAAGCAATCGAAGTGTTGCAGTAAGCGTCGACCGGCGTCAGCCGTTCGCGGCGATCTTCATGATGCGTTGGGGCGAGGCGATGCCGTAGCCCTGCGCGTAGTCGACGCCGAGGCTCCTCAGCATGTTGATGATCTCGGCGTTCTCCGCGAACTCCGCGATCGTGAGCTTGCCCGTCAGGTGCCCGATCTCGTTGATCGAGCGCACCATCTCGCGATCGATCGGGTCGTGCAGGATTTCCTTGACGAAGCTGCCGTCGATCTTGAGGAAGTCGACCGGGAAGTGCTTCAGGTAGCCGAACGAGGACAGGCCGGTCCCGAAATCGTCCAGCGCGAATTTGCAGCCGAGTTCCTTGAGCGCCTGGATGAACCGGTTGGCCTGCGAGAAGCTCGCGATCGCCGCGGTTTCCGTGATCTCGAAGCAGATTTTCGACGCGTCGATGCCGCTGCGGTGGAACTGGTCGATGACGAACGGCAGGAACTTGTCGTCGCCGAGGCTCTGGCCCGACAGGTTGATCGAGCACAGCGCGAGCCGTTCGCGCTCATCGGCCTCGGAGACGAGCCAGCGCAGCGCGTTCTCGACCACCCAGCGGTCGATTGCGGGCGTGAGGCCGTAGCGCTCCGCCGCGTTGATGAAATTGTCGGGCGAGACGATCTTCCCTGCCTCGTCCTTCATGCGCAGCAGCAGCTCGTAATGCGCCCCGGGGTCGGAGCGCTGCAGCGGCTCGATAGTCATCCTGAACAGCTCGAAGCGGGATTCCTCGAGCGCGTTGTTGATGCGTGCCGCCCACTGCATCTCGCGACGTCGGCGCATCAGGTCGATGTCGTTCTCCTGGAAGCTGTAGACCCGGTTGCGTCCCGCCTCCTTCGCGGCCGCGCAGGCGCTGTCTGCCGCCGTGAGCAATGCCGCCACGTCCTCGCTGTCGCCGGTGATCGGCACGACGCCGAGGCTGCAGCCGAGGCGGAACGTGCGCTCTTCCCACACGAACTTGTAGTTGCGGATCGTCTCGCGCAGCTGGTCGGCCATGCGCAGCGCCTCGTCGAGCGAGCAGCTCTCGAGCAGCAGCCCGAACTCGTCGCCGCCGAGCCGCGCGAGCGTGTCGCGCCAGCGGATCTTGGTCTTGAGGAGGGCGCCCACCTGTCCGAGCAGCGCGTCGCCGGCGCTGTGGCCGCAGGTGTCGTTGATGATCTTGAACTGGTCCACGTCGAGGTGGCACAGCGCGTAGGCGGTCTCGCGGGCGCGCGCGCTCCTGAGCGCGCGCTCGAGGCGCAATTCGAACTCGCGCCGGTTCACGAGCCCGGTCAGGATGTCGTGGCTCGCATGGTAGGACAGCTTGCGATTCAGCTCGCGGCTCTCGCTGACGTCGTGGAAGACGAGGACGCCGCCCGAAACGGCGCCCGAGCCGTCGCGGATCGGCGAGGCCGTGCTCTCGATGTACATCTCGTTGCCGTCGCGCTTGATCAGCAGCGTCGGCCGCACGGACTTGATGGCGCGGCTGCGGCGGATCGCCACCGACAGGGCGTTCTCGAGCGGCTCGCAGGTCTCCTCGTGGAAGCCGCGGAAGATGTCGTCGATGTGCTTGCCCTGCGCCTCCTCGAAGCGCCAGCCGGTGAGATCCTCGGCCACCGGGTTCAGGTACTCCACCACGAGATGCGCGTCGGTCGTGATCACGCCGTCGCCGATCGACTGCAGCGTGATCTGCGCGCTCTCCTTCTCCTTGAAAAGCGCGTCCTCGTACAGCTTGCGCTCGGTGATGTCGAGCTCGACCCCGACCAGCCGGCGCAGGCGGCCGGTGGAATCGACGCGCGCCTTGGCGCGGCTCACGACCCAGCGCCACTCGCCATTGCAGTGGCGCATGCGGTGCACGCTCTCGAAGATCGGCGTCTTCGCGGCGATGTGATCGCGGATCTGCGCCTGGACGCGCGCCATGTCGTCCGGGTGCACGAGCCGGCGCCAGTCCGGCGAGATGTGGGGATCGTGCTCGTCGTAGCCGAGCATCTTTTTCCAGCGCGGCGAGAAGTAGACGCTGTTGTTCTCCACGTCGAAATCCCACATGCCGTCGTTGGCGGACGGCAGCGACAACGCGTTGCGCTCCTCGAGCCTGCCGAGGTAGCGCGCCACGCGCAGGCGCTCGAGACCCGCGGAAAAGCTCGCCCCGACGAGCTTGAGCAGCAGGTGCAGGTTGGCGTCCCAGCCGTCGCGCGGCTGCGAGGAACACAGCGCCATGAAGCCGTTGACCCGCTCGCCGATGGAGAAGCCGCACAGCAGCAGCGACCGGATGCCGAGTTCGACGAAGCGGACCGCATCCACCGCGAGTTCGCGGCGCGGCGCGAGCGTGTCCCGCACCTCCAGGATGCGCAGGTGCTCGAGCCCGTGCGCCAGGTACGGCAGGCGCTCGAGCGAATCGCCCTTCATGACCTGCGGGTCGAATGGCGCGAAGAGACCCGTGGCGCTGGCGACGCGCTCGACCACTTTCTTCTCCGCGTCGAACAGGGCGATGCAGATCGCGTCGACGCCGGTCGCCTCGCGCAGTGCGTCGAGGTTGCGCTTGACGCAGTTGTCGCCCGTCTCGCTCGTGAGCGCCTGGAAATCGACCGCAACCTTGGTCGCGAGGACGTCGAGCCCGACGGCGGGGCGATTGCCGCTCCCGAAAACCACCTGCGTGGCGAGAAAATCCGTGCCGTCCTGATCGTCGCCGCCCGTGGACGGGGAGGTGGCCATTGCCGTTGTAGGGATCCCTTGCTTCTCGCCCCAGTGTGTCAGTCCGCTGCGTCGGGCAGCGGAACTGATCCGCAGTTCGGACTGCTTGTGCGGCAGCCGGTTGCGGCGCATTCTGACACACACCCTAAGGAATGCAAGCTAACTATCTGTATTTATTGCCGCATCTGGCGGCCGATAGAATCGGGCGCGTGATGCATCACCCCGAGCCACGCACCCGGCGTCTGGCGTGCCGGTCACGAGGAACCAGCTCTGCCGGTTGGCCCGCGCGATCTCGCGCGCATCGGCCTCCTGGAAGCACGCCTCGAGCGCACGCGCGTCGAGCAGCAGGCCGCGCCCCGGTTGCTGCGCGAGCCATGCGGCCGCATCGGCCGCTTCCGCCTCGCGCTCGCGCCAGCGTGCGTGCCCGAAGTTGATGCTCGGCCGCCGCAACTGCAGCAGGTACTGTTCCTTCGGACCAACGAGACCAAGCTCCACGATGCCGCTGCTCGCCCGCTCCACGGTCCGCATGAACTCGCGCGCGGACCGGACCGCGTCGATCCGCGGGCTCACCACGAAGCCGACGGTCAGCATGACGACGGCCAGCACTGCGGCATAGGCGAGCCAGCCATCGCGCGCGCGCAGCCACAGGAGCACCGCAGCGCCGCCGCCAGCGACCAGGGCCAGCGGCAGCGCCGGTTGCATGCCGTACGCGGCGACGATCTTCCCGGCCGCGGCCGCGTCGAATGCGAAATACAGCGCGGCGCCTGCCGCGAACGCCACGAGACCGCCCGCGAGCAGAAACGCGAGGCGCCTCGTGCCAGGCGCCCGCAGCAACCCGGGCAGCCACGGCGCGGCCGCCATCGCCAGCGCCGGCACTGCCGGCAGCACGTACACGCCGCGCTTGCCGCTGCTCGCCGTGAAGAACAGCAGCACGATCAGGACCCAGGCGAGCAGCACCGCGACCAGCGTGTCACGGGCGCGCAGGGCCTCGCGCCAGCGCG
>JAGOXN010000237.1 GCA_018059685.1 Steroidobacteraceae bacterium
CCGCTCGGGCGACCGGCAGGGCCGCGTCCTGGACGTCACTCGGGGCGCTCGAGGCGGTCTTCGTGGCCGGTGCCTGCGCCGCCTGGTGCGCGGCCTGCTGCTCGGCCAGCCACGCGTCGAACTCGGCCTGGGGCTTGACCTCCACGACGACCGGCATGAAGCCGTGGTCGCGGCCGCACAGCTCGGCGCACTGGCCGCGGAAGACGCCCGCCTCGTCGGCGCGGAACCAGATTTCGTTGATGAAGCCCGGGATGGCGTCCTTCTTCATGCCGAAATCCGGCACCCACCACGAGTGGATCACGTCGTTCGCCGTGATCAGCACGCGTACCTTCCGCCCCTGCGGGACGACCAGTGGGTGGTCCACCTCGAGCAGGTAGTGCTCGACGCTGCCCGGTGCGACGCCCGAGCGCAGCTGCCGGGCCGCGTCGCTGCTGCGCGCGATCGTGGAGAAGAACGACACGCCGTGGTCGACGTACTCGTACTGCCACTTCCACTGGTAGCCGGTGACCTTCACGGTCAGCTCGGAACCGCGCATGTCGTAGATCTTGACTAGCGTGCGCGCGGCCGGCACGGCCATCGCGACCAGGACCACGGCGGGGATGATCGTCCAGACGATCTCCGCCGTGGTGCTGTGGTCGAAGCTCGCGGCGACCGCGCCCTTCGACTTCCGGAAGGTAGCGATCGAATAGATCATCACGCCGAAAACCGCGACGGCGATGGCCACGCAGACCCACAGGATCAGCATGTGCAGGCCGTAGATCTCGCGGCTGAGCTCGGTAACCCCCACGCGGAGGTTGAGGTCCCAGGCGGCCATGGCAGGGCTCGCCACGAGGAGCGCAGCCGGGCCGGCCGCAAGCACACGCATCACCGTCTTCATGGGCAAGAACACTCCCGTCTGGTCGACCTGCGGCGATCTCCCCGCCACGCGGCCCGCTTCGTCCGCGCAACCGGGCGGCTCGGCGTTGAACCGGCTCCGGTAGCGCGTCGTGCAGGGGTCGCGCAGTGTAACTGCCCGCCCCATGGCGAGGAAATACCGGGGCTCGGGACCTCAGCGTGCGGACGGGCCGTCTACGCCGGTGTACGCGCCGATCGCCCGGGCCGCGTCCTGCAGGGTGCTCGCGGCGTGGGCGGGCGTGGCAGCCGGCAGCGACGGGATGACCGCGAGCGGCGGCGAGCCGAGCAGGTGCTCGAGTGCCGCCAGGTTATCGGCCGCGCGCGGGAACCCCGGGTCCATGGCATTGCCGATCCAGCCGAGGAACGGGCACCGGCCGGAGCGCTCGAGCGCGTCGAGCGTGAGCCGTGCGTGATTCAGGCAGCCGAGGCGCAGGCCGACGACCAGGATCACCCCGAGACCGAGGGCCTCCGGGAAATCACTCAGGAATCCAGCGGGGTGCAGTGGCAGGCGCCAGCCGCCGGCCCCCTCGACGATCGCGAGATCGACACCGGCCGTCGCCGCCCGGTACCAGTCGACGAGCTTCGGCAGGCTCATCAGGACGCCGGCATCGGCCGCTGCGAGATGGGGAGCGATGGCCGGTTCGAAACAATAGGGATTCGTCGTTTCGTACGGGAGCTCGACTGAACTCGCCGCTGCAAGCGCCAGCGCGTCTGCGTTGCGGAGACCCTCCGGGGTCCGCTCTGCTCCGCTCGCGACCGGCTTGAGCCCGACCACGCGTTGCCCCCCGGCCGCGAGCAGGCGGACGAGTCCCGCTGCGACCAGGGTCTTGCCGACCCCGGTGTCGGTGCCCGTGACGAAGATGCCAGCCGGTGATTGCATGCTCACATAATCAATATGATCTTGATAGTGTGCCAATAATCGACATTAATTCGAATGAGTCCATGTCCTTTTTCTTGCATGACACTGGTGGCGCGGAAGGTGCGGGTCTATAGTCGCCGCAGCCAGGCGGTACGCTTCGCATGAGGTGCAATGATGCAACGTCCTTTCCACCTGATGCTCATGGCCGTGTGCGGACTCACTGCCTGCAGCAAGTCGCCGGAACCGGTCGAAACCCCGGGTCCGGCCGCCGTGACACCTGCGGCCGCACCGGCCGCGGCGACGACTGCAGGGTCGGTCCCGCGCGACCTGTCCTCCATCGATCTCTGCAAGATCATCCTTCCGGCTGAGGTTGCGACGGCCGCCGGTGGGACGCTCGCGACCGAACCGGCCTGGAAAGGGAACTCCTGCATGTACGTGATCGAGACACCCGAGGGCACCGAGAGCTACCTGGCCTCGATACAGCCGGTGGACCTCGTCAGGGCGGTGCTGGACGCGCAGACGGACGCCGAACGCGGCGAACGGATCGACGGTCTCTGGGACGAGGCCTGGCTCGGGAAGCGGGCACTGGTGGCCGAGGGCTACAGCCTCACGGTCGTCCGCAACGGTGAGCTCGCGTTCGAGATCGCCGGCGACCGCCGCGACGTCGTGCTTGCACTCGCGAGGCTGGCCGCTGACCGCCTCCAGTGAGGCGGCCCGGAGACCTGCGCGGTGCGGCCCGGGCCGCTCTGGCGACGGCGCGGCCGTCACCTGCCGTTACTTCACCAGCCGCAGCGCGAACGGATAGCGGTAGGCCACGCCGTCGTGGGCCTTGATCGCCGCGATGATGCAGAGGACCAGCGCCGCGATGCCGATGATCATCATCAGCGGCACCGTTACCACCAGGCCGATGCCGAGCGACAGGACCGTCAGGACCAGCAGCGCCAGGAAGGCGATCGAAACCGTAATCGCAAAGTTCAGGGCTTCCTTCGCCTGGTCGGCAACGAAGGGCATCGTGTCCTTCTTCATCAGCCAGATGACCAGCGGGCCGATGAAGAAGCCGATGTTCCCGGCCCAGCCCGAGGTGACCAGCCCGCCGGCGAGGGCGGACAGGTGCGCGAACATGGCCCACATCTTTTCGTCCGCAGTGGCGCTGCCCGTCGGCGGCGGCGGAGGTGCCATCGCCTGTTTCAGGTCGGATTCGTTCACGGTAACCCCCAACATCGGTTGTAGTTTGAATCGCCGGCTCAACCCGAGGCCGACGTCGCTGCAAGCATACCCCCGCCAGGTCGCCGTCGGCGGATCGATGTGACCGGCACCGCGACCTCGCCATCCGCGCGGCGCCGTGGCGATTCCGCCGTCGGTGCCCAGGCCTGGCCATAGATCACCTCATAGGTGGCCGGCAGGCGTCCGTCCCGGCGGAATTGCTCGTAGGCCTCGACCATCTGCGCCAGCGCCCGCTTGCCGGTGAGCCCCTGCGGGCGACCGGCATTGGCGTTGTGCGCCCCGATTGCCTTGAGGTCACGCATCAGGTCGCGGACCTCGGCATAGGTCAGGGTGTAGCGTTCCACGTCCATGACCGGCTCGGCGAAACCGGCGCGGATGAGCGCATCGCCGAGGTCGTGCATGTCGATGAAGCGGTTGACGTGGGTGCGGGCGTCGGCCGCGGCCCAGGCGCGGCGCAGCTCGACCAGCGTGTCCGGCCCGAAGGTCGTGAAGGTCAGGAGACCGCCAGGCGCGAGGACCCGCCTGCATTCCATGAAGACGGCGTCCGGGTCGTTGCACCACTGCAGCATCAGGTTGCTGACGACGAGTGTCGCTGCGCCGTTCCGCAACGGCAGGGCCTGCGCGTCGCCGCAGACGCGTCGAAAGCGTCGCAGGAGCGTCCGACGCCGGGACGCCTCCCGCAGCATCGCCTCGGCGAGGTCGATCGCGACCACCTGGCTCGCCGGATAGCGGCGCTTGAGTGCCAGCGCCGCATGGCCCGTGCCGGCGCCGAGGTCGAGCACGCACGTGGGCGCGAGACGCACGAGATCGAGGCGCTCGAGCAGTTCCCCGCGGACCCGGGCCTGCAGCACGGCTGCAGCGTCGTAGCCTCGCGCCGCGCGTCCGAACGAGCGACGCACCTCCCGGCGGTCGAGCTCGAAGTTCCGCGCCTCCGGTCTGCCGGTGGTCATGCCGGGGACGGCGCGCCAGCGGCGGCGGCTTGTGCCCCGATGAAGGGGAGGATGGCCGACAGCACTTCGGGTGCGTGCGTGAGAAATGGGGCGTGACCGCTGCGCTCGATCAGCCGGAAGCATGCATGGGGCAGCGCCTCCGCCAGCATGCGTCCTGCGTCCGGCGGTGTCAGCCGGTCGCGGTCACCGGCGATCACGAGCGAGGGCTGAGCGATCTGCGGCAGGTCCGCGCGCAGGTCTGCTTTGCGCAGGATCGACAGCCCCGCCGCGAGCGCCTGCGGGTCCGCAGCGTCGTGAGCCGCGACCCCTCTGCGCAGCAGACGCAGGGCTTCCTGCGAACGTTCGTCGCCGCGTGCCTGCAGTGCGAGGAAGTTCTGCACGGTGCGCCGGTCGTCGGCCGCGAGATCGCGCGCGAATCCGTCGAACACGTCGCGGTGCAAGCCGTGCTGCCAGCCGTCGCCGACCACGAACTTCGGGGTCGTCGCGACGAGGATGAGTGCCGCCACCCCGTGCGGCTGCCGGCGCGCCAGCTCGAGCGCGACCATGCCACCGAGCGACCAGCCGAGGAGGATCGCCCCGTGTGGCACGGCCGGTCCGACGGCGCTCGCGAAGCCCGGCAGGTCGCGGACCGCCTCCGTCCAACTGCTGTGGCCGTGGCCCGGCAGGTCGACGACGTGCAGCCGCGCATGGCGTGCGAATCCGTCGAGCCACGGACCCCACACGCCCCCATGCATTGCCCAGCCGTGCAACAGCACGACGTCCGCGCCCGATCCCGTGACCTCGACGTGCAGGCTCATTCGACCCGACCGGTCTG
>JAGOXN010000033.1 GCA_018059685.1 Steroidobacteraceae bacterium
GGTTGCGCGAGCAATTTCAATCGGTGCGCTGGGTCGACGTGGATGCACCGGAGACGCTCGAGCGGATCGCGACGGCGTCGCCGGACGAGCCTCCCATCGGCGCGACGCGCGAGGATCCGCTCTGGATGATGTACACGAGCGGCACCACCGGCCGCCCGAAGGGCGCGTTGATGTCGCATCGCGCGAACATCGCGTGGCTCAACAGCATGATGGCCACCTCCGACCTGCACCTCGGCGACCGCCAGATCGTCGTGGCGCCGCTCTTTCACATTGCCGGCCTCGACATGACCATGGTCGCGGTGTGCCGCGGCATGAGCTCGATACTCATGCGTGCCTTCGATCCCGGCGTGATGTGGGACACGATCGAGCGCGAACGCATCGACGGCTTCTTCGCCGTGCCCGCGATCCTCGGCGCCATGTGGGCCCACCCGAAGCGGCAAACCGCACGCACGGCGCGATTGCGCTGGGTCGTGTGCGGCGCAGCCCCGGTCCCGGTGACACTGATCGAGGCCTACGCGACGAAGGGCATCGAGATCCATCAGGTCTACGGCGCGACCGAGACCCACGGCGGGATCTGCCTCATCGCGCCGGACTACGCCAGACACAAAGTCGGCTCGACCGGCCTGCCCTACTTCGGCATCGACGTGCGCGTCGTGGACAAGACGGGCGCCGACGTCGCGCCGGGCGTCCCGGGGGAGGTGATCACGCGCGGTCCGCACCTGATCACGAGCTACTGGAACCTTCCCGACGCGACCCGCGATTCGATCCGCGACGGCTGGTTCTACACCGGCGACATCGCCGAGGTAGACGGGGACGGGTTCATCTACATCAAGGATCGCTCGAAGGACATGGTCATCTCGGGCGGCGAGAATGTCTATCCGGCGGAAGTGGAGAACGTACTGCTGTCGCATCCGGGCGTAAGGGAGGTCGCGGTGATCGGCCAGCCCTCGGCCCGGTGGGGCGAGAGCGCCTGCGCGGTGATCGTGATGGCCGACGGCTGGCAAGGCACGAAGGCGGAGCTCACCGAGGGACTCCGCGCGCACGTCAACGGCCGCCTCGCCCGCTACAAGCAGCCGCGCGCGTATGAGTACATCGATGCGCTGCCGCTCAATCCGTCCGGCAAGGTCCTCAAGCGCGTGCTGCGGGACCGGTTCCCGGGACCGGCGCCCGAGTGACCCCGGCGCGGTCACCTCGCACGGCACACTGGTCTGCGCGGTGCCCGGGACATTAATCTAGAGCCTCGCCCTTTCAAGTCGCTCGACACCCTATCCCGATCAGGAGGCGCCCCATGATTCGCCCCGCTCACCTCGCCGCGCTCGCCATGTGCGTCCTCTCTGGCGCCGCACTCGCCGACGATCTTCCGGGGTCCTGGGACGGGCTCGTCGAAGTGAAGGCCAAGCGGATGGATGCCGTCTACCTGCTGCCGGGGGCCGACTTCCGACCCTACACCAGGCTGATGATCGACCCGACGCAGGTGGCATTCCAGAAGGACTGGGTGAAGGAGCAGAACCGGGAGCGTGTCAGCCCGTCACGCAGGGTGACGGAGTCGGATGCCGCGGAGATTCTTGCCGCCGCACGCAGCAACTTCGACGACATCTTCCGCGAGGCTTTCGAGAAGGCAGGATACACGGTCGTGACGGCACCGGGCCCCGACGTGCTGCGCGTGGCGACCGCGGTGGTCAGCCTGTACCTCAACGCGCCCGACACCATGTCCCCGGGCCGCTCGAGGACGTACACGGCGAACGCCGGCGAGGCCACGCTCGTGATCGAGGTTCGCGACTCCTCGACGGGCGCGCTGCTCGGACGCGTGCTCGACCGGCGCGAGACAACTGAAAGCGGCTATGCGCAGCTTTCGAACAGCGTGACCAATCTTGCCGACTTCCGCGCGCTCTTCAAGCAATGGGCCAGCATCACGACGAAAGGCCTCGAGGAGCTGAAGGCCCACTCGCCGGTGCCGGAAGACCTGAAGCCGAAGCAGAAGATCAACTAGCGACGGCGTCCGCGCGCAGGGCCCGGCGTGGGCATCTTCGAATTCGTCGTCGGGCTCTACGCGATCATCGCCGGCCTCGGCATCTCGCTGCTCGTGCAGAGCATCGGACAGCTGATCGAGGCGCGGCGGCGCGTGAGGCTCTACTGGGTCCACGTGGTGTGGATCGGTCTCATCTTCGTCGCGCACGTCTCGAGCTGGTTCTCGTTCTGGCGCTTCGCCGGCGAGGCGTCGTGGACGGCACTCGAGGTGATACTCGTCCTGCTCGTACCGATCCTGCTCTACCTCGTGAGCCATCTCGCGGTGCCGGATCTCGAGGACGAGCGCAGCCACGACCTGCGCCAGTACTACTACGAGCATCACCGCTGGATGCAGGGCCTGATGGTGGCCGCGCTGGCCATGACACAGGCGGGCCAGTACGCAATCCTCGGCACGCCGGGTATGTCCGGGCCAGAGGCGGTGCGCGCGGCGGCGATGGTACTGCTCATCCCCGGCATCCTCTCCAGCCGCCCTGTCGTCCATGGGGTGCAGGCCACGCTGCTCGCGGTGCTGCTGGTGGTCACCATGTCGTTCATCGCAACCCCGATCGGCTGATGCCTGGCACGGCGAGTGGGAACAATTGCGGCCTCCGCAGATGGGCTAACATCCCTGCACCACGAGTCGACGACAGAGGCCCGGATGGCCAGCCGACACCGCGCATGCCGAACCACCGCCGTCCTGGCCGCGACCCTCGCGATTGCCGGCCTGTCGCAGGCAGCGTCCGGCGAAGAGCGCTTCTGGCCCCCGATCGTCGATCCGCCCACGGGGAAGCATCATCCCGGCCGCTGGGTGTGGGGCGATCTCGTGACCTCCGACGTCGCGAAGGCCGCGGATTTCTACGGCAAGGTCTTCGGCTGGACGTTCGAGACCTACGGCGGCGACGACGACCTCGACACGTATACGCTCGTCCTCGCCGATGGACTGCCGATCGGCGGCATGGTCTTCGACGAACGCGCGATCAAGGACGCCAGGCCGTCCGCACGCTGGGTTCCGTTCGTATCCGTGCCGGACGTCGCGACCGCTGCCGCCGCCGTGACTCAGCGGGGCGGCACGGTCGTGCTCGCGCCAGTCATGCTCGGCGAGCGCGGAATGACGGCAGTGTTCAAGGACCCCGAAGGCGCCCTGTTCGGCGCCGTGCACTCCCGCAACGGTGATCCGGCCGACTACGCACCCGACCCGAACGAATGGCTGTGGCTCGACCTGTGGAGTGACGACGTCGCCAGGGCTGCCGATTTCTACGCCGCCGTCGTTGGTTACACGACCGTGCCGATCGACGGCGAGGTCCTGCGGCACGGCGTGCACCTCGTATCCGGCGGATTTGCGCGCGCCGGCATCATGCAAAAGCGCGACGAGCGCGCGACGCCGACCTGGCTGCCCTATGTGCTGGTGACCGACGTCGCCTCGGCTGTGGCAAGCGCAAGGGCCGCCGGCGGAAAAATCCTGCTCGAACCCGTCGAACTCAAGCGCGCGAAGGTCGCCATCGTCGCGGACCCGACCGGCGCCCCGGTCGGTCTTGCCGAAATGAGCGGGAAGGAATCGCAGCCATGAGACGTGACAAGGCGAATGATGCGGGCCGGCTCGCATTGATCGCGATCGTCGTGACCGGTCTTGCCGGCCTGCAGGGCTGCGGGTCGGACGATGGCGTCACCACGAGCGTCGGAATGAGCGTGGGCTATGGTTACGGGGGTTACTATGGTCCGGGTTGGTACGGCGGCTACTACGAGCCGTACCCGCCCGTAGTCGTCGTACCCCCGGACGAGCGACCGGATCGGCCGAACGGACCGGACAAGCCAACCACGCTGCCCTCGACGCGCCCGGGTGGACCCTCGGTCGCACCCGCGCGGCCGGCCGACCTCAGTCGCCCGACCTCGCGTCCCTCATCGCGCCCGCCCACCCGTCCGATGCCGCGCGCGGCGCCGATGCGTCGCCGCTGAAGAATTCGATCCGATCATCGCGCCTTGAGTCCCTCGGCGCCGAACATCGTTCAGGCGGTCGCACCCGTCATCGCGTTCAGGACTCGAGACTCGGACCCGACCCTAGAAATACTTCAGAATCGAATCCGGGTGCGCAGCCTTGAACCTCCGGTACCACAGGCATGCCGGATACAGGGCGACGAGCAGCACCGCCGCGACCACGTACGTCGTCCGGAGATCGCCCGCCCCGCGCAAGCCGAACCACGTGGCTGGAATTTCGAGCACCAGTCGGTGCACGAGATAGAAGAACATCGCCGTCTCGCCGAAAACCAGAAACACGCCGTTGCGCCGCACTCCGATGACGGGCTCGATCGTTCGGAGCAGCGCCAGGCAGAGGAACAGGATCCCGAGCGTCAGGGCATAGAATGTGAGAGAGGGCGGATACTTGCTTACGTGCAGCCACTGCTGCCAGCTGCCATCTGCGCGGTGCAGGAACATGTCGCCGTAGCCGGCCTGCCAGCGGACGAACACAAAGATCCCGAGACTGGCGGCACCGGCGATCCACAGGACAGTCCGGCCCGGAACCCGGCTCAGTCCCATGGAGTACCGGATGAGGTGTCGACCGAAGACCCAGCCAAGGATCATCACTGCCAGCCAGGGGAGCAGCGGGTACTTGATGACCATGGTCTCGCTGCCAAAGGTCGCCAGGGTGAGCGCAGCGATTGGTGACGACGGCCCGGGGGGGTGCCAGACCCAGCCGGTCGGAATCTCGCCGAATACCATCCAGCCCAGGGCGAGCACGAGCAGCATCGCCGAGGGCAGGCGTCGCAGCCCCGCCATGCACACCATCGACAGGCCAATGGCGAGCAGCACCTGCAACGTCCAGCGTCCCGACCCGAGCGAGACAATGGTCGGGTCGAGGAGCGCAATGATGGCGCCACGCTTGAGGATGCTCTTGTCGATCTCCCATGCATCCACGCCGCGGGCCACCCTCCTCTCTATGCTGAGCGCGAGTGAGGTGCCCGCGAGAAACACGAAGGTCGGCGCGCACAGGTGCGTGATCCACCTCGTGAGGAACTCTGCCGCGGGCAGTGCCATGGTCATGGCACCCTCGTACATGGCCGAGTCCTCGGACAGGTGGTTGGCATCGAAGGCCATCGACGCGTGGTCGATGACCATCAGCACCATCACGAGCCCACGCATCCAGTCGATCGTCGCGATGCGCTGCGACGGAATCGCAGCCGAGGTCGCGACAGTCACGGGCCCGTTCGACATGGGTCAGTGTGCCACGAGACCTGCGGCGCGGAATATCGCGCACGCCGCCTCGCACTGCTCCGGCGTCGGCGGCTCGACATCCTCGAGCTTGTAGCGGATGCCGAGCTCGCGCCACTTGAAGCGGCCCATCTGGTGGAACGGCAGCACCTCGACGCGCTGGACGTTGCCCAGGTCCGCGGCGAAGCGGGCGATCTGCGCGATCTCGCCCGGGTCGTCGGTGAGTCCCGGGACCAGCACGAAGCGCTCCCACACCGGCAGGCGGCGCGCGGCGAGGCGGCGCGCGAAGTCGAGCGTCGGTGCGATGTCGCGCCCGGTCAGCTCCTTGTGGCGCGCCGGATCCCAGGCCTTGATGCCGAGGAGCACGTGATCGAGGCAGTCGAGGTCCTGCTCGGTGACTTCGGCGCCGAGGTAGCCGTTGGTCTCGATCGCGCAGTGGATTCCCATCTTCTTCGCGCCGGCGAGCAGCTTGAACACGAAGCGCCGCTGCATCAGCGGCTCGCCGCCGCTCACCGTGACGCCGCCGGACATGGCCTTGAGGCCGTGGCGGTACTTGCCGAGCTGCTCGATGGCCCGCACCACGCTCACCGGGATGCCGTTGCGCATGGTCCATGTGTCGGGGTTGTGGCAGTAGAGGCAGCGCCACATGCAGCCCGTGGTCCAGGCGACGACCCGGACGCCCGGTCCGTCCACGGCGGAACCCGTCGTGAACGAGTGCAGGAAGCCCATGTCGCCCTCGGCGAGCGCCGTGCGGACGTCGGTCTCCGGGACGTCGTCGCCCAGGTGGACGCGCAGCTCGAACGGGCTCTTCGCCTCGAGCGACGTCGGCGTCTTCGCCTGCTCAGGCATGGCCGCCGGCTCCGTGGAAGGTGCGGTTGATGACGTCCATCTGCTGCTCACGCGTGAGGCGCACGAAGTTCACCGCGTAGCCCGAGACCCGGATGGTGAGATTCGGGTAGTTCTCCGGGTGGTCCATCGCGTCGAGCAGCATCTCGCGGTTCAGGACGTTGACGTTCATGTGATAGCCGGTGGTGCTGAAGAACGCATCGAGAATCGCGGTCAGGTTCGTGACGCGGTCGGCGGCGATGCGGCCCAGGCCCTCGGGCACCAGCGTCGCCGTGAGCGAGATGCCGTCCGCCGCGTCGCGGTACGGGATCTTCGCCACCGAGGCCGCGGATGCGTGGATGCCGTGGCTGTCCCGGCCGTGCATCGGGTTCGCGCCCGGCGCGAAGGGCTCGCCCTTCTTGCGGCCGTCCGGCGTATTGCCGGTCGCCTTGCCGTAGACGACGTTCGAAGTGATCGTGAGCACCGACTGGGTGTGCAGCGCGTTGCGGTAGGTCGGGTACTTGCGGAGCTTCGACATGAACGTGCTCACGACCCACACCGCCATCTGGTCGACGCGGTTGTCGTTGTTGCCGAACGTCGGGAACTCGCCTTCCGTTCGGTAGTCGGTCACGAGCCCCGTCCCGTCGCGCACCACGCTCACCTTCGCGTGCCTGATCGCCGAGAGGCTGTCGGCGACGACGGAGAGGCCCGCGATCCCGAAGGCCATCGTGCGCAGCGGCGCGTAGTCGTGCAGCGCCATCTCGATGCGCTCGTAGGCGTACTTGTCGTGCATGTAGTGGATTACGTTCATGGCGTTGACGTACACGCCGGCGAGCCAGTCCATCGTCCGCTCGAAGCGCTCCACGACGTCCTCGAAGACGAGCACCTCGCCCTGCACCGGTGCAGTGGCCGGGGCGACCTGCTCGCCGCTCACCTCGTCGCGCCCTCCGTTGATGGCGTACAGCAGGCACTTGCCGAGGTTGGCGCGGGCGCCGAAGAACTGCATCTGCTTGCCGAGCACCATCGGCGAAACGCAGCAGGCGATCGCCCCGTCGTCGCCCCAGGCATGGCGCATCGTCTCGTCGCTCTCGAACTGCAGCGAGCTCGTGTCGATCGCCACCTTCGCCGCGAAGCGCCGGAAGCCGTCGGGCAGGCGCGGCGAGTACCAGATCGTGAGGTTGGGCTCGGGCGCGGGACCGAGGTTGTAGAGCGTCTGCAGGAACCGGAAGCTCGTCTTCGTGACGAGCGTGCGGCCGTCGTCGCCCATGCCACCGATCGACTCGGTGACCCACGTCGGGTCGCCGGCGAACAGCTCGTCGTACTCCGGGGTGCGCAGGAAGCGCACGATGCGCAGCTTGATCACGAAGTCGTCGATGATCTCCTGCGCCTGCTCCTCGGTGAGCACTCCGGCCGCGAGGTCGCGCTCGAAATAGACGTCGAGGAAGGTCGAAACGCGGCCGAGCGACATCGCCGCGCCGTTCTGTTCCTTCACGCCGGCGAGGTAGCCGAAGTACAGCCACTGCACGGCTTCCCGCGCATTCGCGGCCGGACGCGAGATGTCGAAGCCGTAGCTCGCCGCCATCTCCTGCAGCTCGCCGAGCGCGCGGATCTGCTCCGAGAGTTCCTCGCGGTCGCGGATGATGGCGTCGGTCGACGGTTCGGAATCGAGTGCGTTCTTCTCCTGCTTCTTGTGCTCGATGAGGCGCTCGACACCGTAGAGCGCGACGCGGCGGTAGTCGCCGATGATGCGGCCGCGGCCGTAGGCGTCCGGCAGCCCGGTGAGGACGTGCGAGCTGCGGCACTTGCGGATGTCGGCCGTGTAGGCGTCGAACACGCCTTCGTTGTGCGTCTTGCGGTACTTCGTGAAGGTCTCGACGATCTTCGGGTCCGGCTCGCAGCCATAGGCCTTGAGCGCGGAGAGCACCATCCGGAAGCCGCCGTTCGGCATGATCGCGCGTTTCAGGGGCGCGTCGGTCTGCAAGCCGACGATGATCTCGTCGTTGCGGTCGATGTAGCCCGGCGGGTGCGCCGTGATCGTGCCGGGGATCTGCGATATTTCCAGCACGCCCTTGCGCCGCTCCTCGACGAACAGCGCCAGCAGCCGGTTCCAGATCCGCTGCGTGCGCGGCGTCGCGGGCGCGAGGAACGACTCGTCGCCGTCGTACGGCGTGTAGTTCTGCTGGAGGAAGTAACGGACGTTGACTTCCTTCTGCCAGAGACCCGGCCTGAATCCGTGCCACGGCGCCTGAGGCGAGCCGGTGGCGATTTCGAGCGGTGCGGTTGCGGCCATGTCGAGCTCCTTCGATTCCTGTGGTGCGGCCGATTCCTCGGGATCGGCTCGCTACGCGCGGGCCCCGGCGAGTCCGAGCAGCCGCCCGGTGTGACGGGCGATCATCAGCTCCTCGTTCGTCGGGATGCGCCACGCGGACACCGTGCTTGCGGCGCCCGACATGCGCGTCTCGGCACGCTCATTGGCGGCCACGTCGAGCTCGATGCCGAGCCAGGCCGATGCCTCGCAGATGCGGCGACGGATTTCGGCGGAGTTTTCGCCGATGCCGGCGGTGAACACGAGGGCGTCGAGGCCGCCGAGCACGGCCGCGAGCGCGCCGATCTCCTTCGCCGCCTGGTACACGAAGTAATCCACCGCGAGCCGCGCCGCCGATTCCTGGCTCTCGAGCAGCACGCGCATGTCGTTGCTCAGGCCCGAGATGCCGAGCAGACCGGATTTCCTGTACAGCACCGACTCGACCTCGGCGGCCGTCATCCCGAGCCCCTGGAACAGGTACAGGATCACGCCGGGGTCGACGGCACCGGGTCGCGTACCCATGCAGAGCCCGTCGAGCGCGGTGAATCCGAGCGTGCTGTCCACGCTGCGCCCGGCCCGTAGTGCGCACAGGCTCGCGCCGCTGCCCAGGTGCGCCACGATCACGCGTCGGGCGGCGATCTCCGGCGCGATTTCCGGCAGCACGGAGGCGATGTACTCGTACGACAGACCGTGGAAGCCGTAGCGCTGCACGCCGGCGTCGCGGATCTCGCGCGGCAACGGCACGAGTTCGCAGACCGCAGGCTGCCCGCGGTGGAAGCTCGTGTCGAAACAGGCGACCTGTGGCACCCCGCCCAGCCGCGCAGCGGCGGTCTCGATGGCCGCGAGGTTGTAGGGCTGGTGCAGCGGTGCGAGCGGTACGAGCGCGCGCAGTTCGTCGAGAAGCCCCGGCGTCACGACGGCGGGCCCGGCATGCCGCGCGCCTCCGTGCACGACACGATGCCCCACACCGAGGATGCGGGCCCCGTCATGCGCAGTGCTCAGCCATCCGGCGAGCCATTCGAGCGCCGAGTGCGCGTCGCGCACGGTCGCGTCGAGCCGCCGGTTCGCCAGTACCGTCCCCTCGCCGTCCCGGGCGCTCATGCGGGGCGCGGTGCCGATACCCTCGACCTGGCCACGGCTCAAGAGCGGCCCATCGCCGTCCGGACGATGACGGTAGACCGCGAACTTGAGGCTCGATGAGCCCGCGTTCAGCACGAGGATCACGTCATTCACGAGGGCAGCACCCGATGAACCGCTCGAGTCGCGCAACCGTGGCGCACCGTCAGGCCGCCGCAACCGAACGGGTCGCGCGCCGTGCATGAGCCGCCAGCATCGCGACCGCGCAGCTCGCACTGCGCGCGCGAACGCTGTCGGAACGGCTCGTCAGGATGACCGGCACACGGGCCCCGAGCACCAGGCCGGCGCTGTCGGCCTTTGCGAGGTAGCTCAGCAGCTTGGCCAGGATGTTGCCCGCCTCGAGATCGGGCACGAGCAGGATGTCCGGATCGCCCGCCACCTCGGACCGGATTCCTTTCACCTGCGCGGCTTCGCGACTGATGGCGTTGTCGAACGCCAGCGGCCCGTCGAGCAGTCCGCCCGTGATCTGGCCGCGCTCGGCCATCTTGCACAGCGCGGATGCGTCGAGCGTGGCCGGCATCTTCGAGGTCACGGTCTCGACGGCCGCCAGGATCGCGACTTTCGGCCGTGCGACACCGAACGAGACCGCGAGTTCGATCGCGTTCTGGCAGATGTCGACCTTGTCCTCCAGCGTTGGCGCGATGTTGATGGCTGCGTCGGTGACGACGAGCACCTTGTGGTAGGTGGGGACATCCATCACGAAGACGTGACTGATGCGGCGCCCCGTGCGCAGTCCCGAGTCCCGTGCCACGACCGCGCTCAGCAGTTCGTCGGTGTGCAGGCTGCCCTTCATCAGCAGTTCAGCCTCGCCGCGCCGGACGATGTCCACGGCCTGCGCCGCCGCGGCGTGACTGTGCGGCACGTCGACGATGCGGTCGTCGCCCAGGTCGAGTCCACTTGCGCGCGCGACTTCGGCGATGCGGGCCGCAGGCCCCACGTAGATGGGCCGGATCAGCCCCTGCGAGGCGGCCTCGACGGCCCCGGCGAGCGCCGTCTTTTCGCAGGGATGCACGACGGCGGTCGGCACCGGCTCGAGTTCGCGGCAACGCACCAGCAGCTGCTCGTACTTGCCTGTTCCGGTGTCGCTCGTCATGGGGTTCTCCCGGTCTCCGAAGCTGCGGCGGGTCGCACCGCCGGACCCGTCTCCCTGAGGAACAGGGTGAGCAGGATGGCGAGCGCCACGCCGAACAGCAGGGGCACGAAGGCGCTCTGGTAATGCTCGAGTGTCCGCACGGCAGCAGTGCCGGCCACGTGCGCCAGCACCCAGCCGAACACCGGGCCGAGCAATGCGCTGAAGGTGAAGTTCAGGAAATTGATCACGCCGGTGGCCGTGCCGCTCATGCCGGGCGGATTGGCTTCCTTGATGACAGTGTACGGCACCATGGCGGCGCCCGAGCCGAGCCCGGCGAGCAGGCCGAGCACGTACGGCGGCAGGACGTCGGCGGGTCCGAACAGGATCCACGCGAGACAGCCGAGCAGCAGCATCGCGCCCGCCATGATCACGGGCTTGCGCCGGCCGATGCGGTCCGAGACGAAGCCGAGCAGCGGGCAGCCGATGATCCATCCGAGCGGCACCGTCGCGGAGCGCATGACGGCCGCACCGTACTCCATGCCGTGTGCCTCCTGCAGGTAGCGCACGCCCCAGATCATGTCGAAGATGGTCGTCGGGATGAACAGCAACCCCGCGATCATGCCGCAGAGGATCGATTGCGGGTTGCGGAACACGATCGCCAGCGCGCGACCTGCCTCGCTCAGCCAGGCGCCACCCTGCGGCGCCGACGGCTGCCGCGGCAGCAGCACCAGAAGCAGCACACTGATGCCGATGCCGATGGCGCCCATCACGACCCAGAAGGTGCTCCACGGCATGCCCGCCGAAATCGCGGGCCCGACCATGAACTGCCCGGCCGAGCCGCCCGCCATGCCGAACATCTGCGTCGCGCCGATGAGCGTCGCCGCGCGCGACGCGGGGAAGTTCTTCATGGCGATGTAGGCGGCGCCGACCAGCGCGAACACGCCACCCGCGCCCTGCAGCAGCCGGCCGAAGCTCGCGGTGCCGCTGTCGCCGGTCGCGAACAGCAGCGCCCCGATCCCGACCGCCGCCGCGCCGAACGGGATGACCCGGCGCGGCCCCCAGCGGTCGAGCGCGACGCCCGCCACGAGGCTGAACGGCGAATACCCGTAGTAGAACAGGCCCGCCATCGAGGCCACGCCCATCGCCGTGATGCCGAAGGCCTCGGACAGCTGCGGCATCATGACCGCCGGGGCCGATCGCAGCATGTACTGGTAGAAATAGTACACGGCTGTGATCAGCCACGCGACGGTCGCCACCCGCCCCGCCTGCTTCACGGCGTCGCCCCGAGCCGGAATCGCGCTCATCCCTGCGCGGCGGTGCTCAGCACAGCACGACGGAGACGGCGAGACCGCCCTCCGAGGTCTCCTTGTACTTCGAGTTCATCTCCTTGGCGGTCAGCGCCATCGCCGCCACCGTGGTATCGAAGTCGAGGCGACGGTGGGCCGGGATCTCGTTGCTCGCGATCATGTAGCCCGTCCAGCCTTTCACCGCGCCGAACGCGCAGCGCTCGATGCACGGCACCTGTACGAACCCGGCGACCGGGTCGCAGGTCATGCCGAGATGATGCTGCAGCGACGACTCAGCGGCGTTCGCCACGACCTGGTGGCCGTAACCCATGACCTGGGCCAGGAATGCGGCGGCCATGGCCGAAGCCACGCCGATCTCCGCCTGACAGCCGCCCTCGGCGCCCGACAGTGTCGCGTTGTGCTTGCACAGGTAGCCGACCGCCGCCGCGGCGAGGAACCCGTCGCGGAGTTTCTCCTTCGGCAGCTTGCGCCCGCCCTCGCCGAGTGCATAGACGACCGCGGGCAGCACACCGGCCGAGCCGCCGGTCGGCGCGGTCACCACGAGGTGGCCCCGCGCATTCTCCTCGGACCCCGCGAGCGCGTAGGCCGCCACGACGCCGATGCCGCGCTCCCGCTCGAACTGATCGTCCTGCTGGGCGCGCTTGTACACTTCGCCCGCCTTGGTCCTGAGCTTGATGGGTCCGGGCAGGACTGACGGCGGCGCCGCGAGGCCCGCCTTGACGATGTTCACCATCGCGTTGTGGATCTTGTCGACGAAGGCGAGGATCTCCGCCTCGCTCCTGCCGGACACCGCGACCTCGTTGGCGAGCACCACCTGCGCCACGGAGAGTTTGTTCTTCTCCGCGTGCGCCTGCAGTTCCGCCATCGTGGAGTACGGGTACTTCGGCTGGCCCTTCTTCGGCGGCTGATACCCCTTCCACTCGATGAAGCCGCCGCCGACCGAGTAGTACTCCTGCTCGAGCAGCACGTCGTTCCCGGCGAGCAGCTTGCAGGTCATGGTGTTCGGATGCGGGAATTCGCCCTTGGGCTCGTCGTAGATGATGTCCTTCAGCGAGGCATTGAACGTCTTGGCTCCGAGCTTGACCGGGAACGACTGGTTCGGATTCGAGGCCAGGCCGTCCAGGAACGCCGGCTCGACGGTCGCCGGCTCCTTGCCGACGATGCCGGCGAGGGCTGCGCGTTCCGTGCCGTGGCCTTTACCCGTGGCGCTCAGGCTGCCGAACAGGTGCACCTTGAGGGCCGTGGCCTTGTCGAGCTGCTCGGTCGGCAGCTTCGTGCAGCGCTGGTAGAAGTCGTAGGTGATGCGCATGGGGCCGATCGTGTGCGAACTCGAAGGGCCGGGCCCGACCTTGTAGAACTCGTCGAGCGTCGTCATGACCGGCCCCTTGGACCGGCGGACGACGTCGAGGGTCGGCGACATCGTGGTGCCGGCCGGCGCCGGGGCCGCGGCGGCGGCCGCGGCTTTCGCCTCCGGCGCGAGCACCCGGCCAGTGATGACCGCCGCAGCACCGATGACGGCGCTGCGCATCAGGAACGTCCGACGATCCACACCGGCGGGCAGGTCCGAGGTCGCAAGCTCGGTCAGTGTATCGGGCTGCAGGATTTCATCGTCCATCGTGGGTTTCATGGTGTCTCTCCTTGGAGTCGAATGGGTGCCTTCGGCCGATGGCGGCGCAGCATGCAGATTCGACAACCTGCATGCACCAGTGTTCACGGGAATATGGACGCGCACCTTGGAGCGGCGGCTCCAGCTTCAGAGTCTACACAGCGCGTCGCGCGTGGCTTTTGAAATTGTGCCAACAGCCGTAAGCAAAATCTCTCTTGAACCGCCGAGCTTGTACGGGTCGAGCACGAGGCCCTGCGCTCGGTAGGATGCCGCTCTCCGGAGTGCCTGGTCCGCCCCATGAGATCGATCGTCCGTCGCAACTGTCATCTTCCGCTCGCAGCCTGGCTCATGGTGGCGAGCGCGCCGTCGATCGCGGCGGATGACAGCCGTTTTCGCGATCCACAGGACGGCTGGCTCGATGCGAGCGTCTTCCTCGACACCGCCTACGGCTTCCTGCCCGTCGTCGCGCCGATCACCGAGCCGGCCGTGGGCTACGGCGCCGCGGGCGCCCTCGTGTTCATCGATCGCCACGATCCGGCCGAGGGCCAGCGATTCGTCCGGCCCAACATCGCTGCGTTGGGTGGGATTGCCACAGAGAACGGCAGCCAGGGATTCTTCGCGGGACACCTGGGAAGCTGGCAGGGCGGTCGCCTCCAGTCACAGGTGGCGCTGGCGGACGCCGACGTGAACCTCGAGTTCTTCGGTCTGGGCGACGCTCCCGTCGAGCGCCGCAGCAGCCTCGATTACGGAGTCTCGGCGACCGGGGGCCTCGCCGGCGGAAGCTACCGCCTGGGAGCGAAACCGTTCTGGGTCGGGCTGCGCTATGCGCTCGCGCAGACGCGCGTGAAGCTCGACGACCCCGGCTTCGAACGGCCCGGGGTCTCGCCCGGCGATCTCGAACTGCGGCTGGCCGCATTGACCCCAACGCTCACGCTCGACACGCGGGACAACTTCTTCACGCCGACGAGCGGATGGCGCATGGATCTCAGCGTACCCGTTTTCCGGTCGGGGCTCGGCAGCGACCGCGACTTCGAGAAGCTGAGCCTGTCCGCCGCCTGGTACCGGCCCATGGGAAGGTCCGCGTACCTCGCGGTGCGCGCTGCGGGCAAGTCGAGCTCCGACGGCACGCCTTTCTTTCTGCGGCCATACGTGGTGCTGCGCGGCGTGCAGGCACTCCGCTATCAGGGAGAGCAGGCTGCGGAAGTCGAGGCGGAGCTGCGCTGGCAGTTCCATCCGCGCTTCAGCCTCGTCGGCTTCGCGGGTGCGGGTAACGCACGCAGCGACCTCGCCGGGCAGGACCGGGACCGCAGCATCAGCGCAGGCGGCGCGGGCCTCCGCTACCTCATGGCGCGCAGCTACGGCCTGCACATGGGCCTCGATCTCGCCGTCGGACCGGATGATCCGGTCGTCTACGTCGTGTTCGGCAGCGCCTGGTTGCGGCCCTGACGTCCCGGGAGGGACGTCAGGCACCGCGTGGACACCCTCAGAATTTCCAGCCGATGCTCAGTTCGAAGCCGTCGACATCCGGCGTGCCATCGGCATGCTCGAAGTCGATCCAGTTGATCCGGTAGCTGCCATGCACGGCGAACGTCTCGCTGAAGTCGTAGCGCGCGCCCACGCCGAGCATGTAGGTGAAGCCATCGATCGTGC
>JAGOXN010000034.1 GCA_018059685.1 Steroidobacteraceae bacterium
CCGGCTGGGTAGAAGCACTGACGAAATCTCCGGGCCTTGCGGCCACCGGTTCTCAGGAGATCTGACCGGTTTCGGGCGATGCGTAACGGGCATCAACCGGGCTGACACAGCCAGCGAGAGACTCGGCCCGACGCGCTGCGACTTCCTGCGCGTGCAAGGGATCGATGCGGCATGCTGACCCTGGGTCCGATCGGAATGCAACTGCAATGCGGACGCGATCCAGCAGCTCGGCGCCGCCGTCGATGGTGAGCACGAGTTCCACGGTAGCCACGTCAGCGCCGCAGGTGGAAAGGCATCTGGCCTCGATGCCGTAGCCGTGGAACGAGACCCGCTCGAAGCCGTGCAGCAGCGCGGCGGCGAGCGTGTCATGCACCAGCACACGGAGCATCCGGCACTCCTGCGAGCTGGGATGCCGAACTGCCGGGCGTGCCGCGCTCGTCACAGCAGCTGTCCTTCCGGTGCCACCGGCGGCCCAGCCGCCGCGTCCGCGTTGAGCGAAACCTGCTGCATCAGCCGCAGCTCCGCCGGGGTCGGCGTGATCCGGCGCTGCGAGTGACGCGGCGCTTCTTCTCCGGTGAACACCTTTCGAGGCACTTCACCGAACAGCGCCACCGCGGCGCGCACCCGCTGTCGTGCCGCCTCGTCGGCTCCGGGCAGGAAGTCTCGCCGGCTCAAGGGCAGCATCTCCTCGCGCAGCAGGTGGCGCTCCCAGCGGATCGGCTCCAGGAAGAGCGCCCGAAGCCCGCGGCCGACGGCGCGGATGTCGGCCCTGCCCGCCTCGTCGCTCATGCGGTCCTTGAGCACGAGGGTCTTGACCATCCGCACGTGGTAGTCGAACTCGACGATCGCCTCGGCCGTGGCATAGCCATACGGACTGCGGAACCCCAACTCCACCGTGACGGGGCTGCGCGAAGCGAGCACGGAGAGCGCGAGACCCTTGCGGCGAAGCCGCTCGAACTCGGCCTCTCGCGCTTCGATGACCTGACCCATTTGCGATCGGATGCCGGCCAGGGACTGATAGACCCGGATCAGGATCCAGTCGGCGTAGGGGTTGTCGTTGGCCGACAGGTACCAGATCGACTTCAGCATCGCCGCAAACCGCCGGCCCCCCGGGATCGCCGGTGCCTTGGTCACTGCGTCGGCGGCGCGGCCAATGAACATCCGGTAGGCATCCTGGGTGTGCAGCGTCATCGCATCGGGCGTCTCGTCGGCGAGCTGACCCATCGCGGGTCGGGCGTTCGGCGTCGGCGCATCCCGAGTGCTCGATGCGGAATCGACTGCTGACGCTGGCCCGAGGGATGACGGCGTGTCTTGCGTGGTCATGGGGGACTCCGTGGAAGGGTGTTTCTGCGTCGGTTGGATGAGCGGACGCGTTGTGCTCATGGCCGCCTGTTCGTGCCCATGCGCGCCTTGAGCTCGTCGATCATCTGTCTGACCTTCTGCCGCTCGGCCAGGGCCCTGGCCTGGTACTCGGGCGTGGCACGCTCGGCGGCCAGGCGCTGCTCCTCGGCCTCGCGTTCGCGACGTCGGATGGCATCCTTCTGCCGCTGCTCGCGCTCGGCCGCCACACGGGGACCGAGCTCGGGGACGAAGCTGCCGGCGGCGGCACGGGCGATGAGCCCGCGCAGGTAGGCCACGGGGCTGAGGCGAACACCGCGCACCTGAAGCCGGCCCGCAAGTTCGTCGAGCAGGCACTGGGCTTGATCGCCGCACCGGCGCAGCAGCAGACGTGCTGCCTGGCGTTCGTCCGGCAGCATCTGCTCGGGAAAGATCAGTTCACCACCACCCGCCAACGTGTCCGGCGCATTCACAGGCGCGGCGGTGTTCTGTGGTTGTTGTACTGATTCACCTGTACTGTGATTCATAAGAAGAACGGCGCTTTCGGCTGAACCGTGTTGGCGGATCGGGCAAAACTGACCCGGCGGTTTTGGTGAGACAAGGCTGCGGGGTTGCCTCAGTCTTGATTCGACGTTCGGTGAAGCCTTGTCTGCGGCAACGCCACGGTCTGGCTCTGCGATGCGCGAGCCGAGGCTCCTTGCCGCCGATGCGTCGTCGGTGAGCAGTGCGAGCAGACAGTCCAGCCGAATGCGCGCCACCAGGCTCGGCGGAATGCCGCGCAAGCACTCCTCCCAGAGCCCGGTGCGCACGAGATCGCGGCGCGCGGTTTCCTGTTCGCGCCGCGTGAGACCGATCTCTTCGAACCAGCGCGCTGCCGAGCTGGAGATCCAGTGTTCCAGTCGGTGCCTGGCCTGCAGCCGCGTCAGATGCAAGGCGCGAGACAGCATCAGGCCGGCATGCACGCCGCCGGCGATACCGGCGAGCGTGCGGTGGAAAGCCACCGACGGCCCAAGCAGCTCGGCGAGCACGACACGGTCGCTCCAGTCGGCCGCGTTCGGGTGGCTGGCGATCCGGTCGGCGAGGCGCATGCCCAGCTCGTCCACGTTCAATCGGAAGTGCAGCCGGGCGGGAATCCCCATGCGCTGGTCTTCGAGCAGCGCCAGGCCGCGCAGCACCTCGCGCGCGCTGGCCTGCTCCTTCGCCGACAGGCCGGTCTCCAGCTCCCATTGCTCGGTCGTCTTGTGAAACCATCCGCCGGTCTGGGCGATGTCCCGGCCATGGCGCGTCCAATAGACGGACTGCGACAGCAGGAGCGCTGCCTTGACGCTGGAGGTGAGATCCACGAGGCGGCGATGAAACGCGATGTGCCGACCAAGCAGCGGCCAGATCACCGACAGCGGCGCCGCATCGATGCCCGCTGCCCGCCCCCGCGGTTCCTCGTCGGCAAGGTGCAGGTCCTCAGCCACGGCGGCTCCTGCGCGCCGTCATCGGTACGACGCGCCCGCATGGGCCTGCAGGGCGCGCCAGACGACGTCGGGACACACGCGGAACCAGAGCTTGGCCGGCATGCCGACGCGGCGCTCTTCGAGCAATCCCGAGCGGCGCAAAGCGCGCCGTGCGGTTTCCTGTTCCCAGCGCGACAGCCCAGTTTCCTGCGTCCACTGCTCCTGAGAACGGATGAACCAGCCGTCGGCAGAGGGCTCGAGCGACTGGGTGGTCCAGATCGCCTGCGACAGCATCAGTGCCGATGTGACGCCGCCGGTGATGGGCACCAGGCAACGATGAAAGCTCACCGGAGTGTCGAAGACATCGAGCAACACCTGCGGCGTGATGCCGCGCCTTTCCAGCCGTGCGTTCATTCGTCGGCCTCGAACTCGCGGATGACCGCCTCCAGCACGGCGATCGGGATGTGCTGAAACTCCTGGTGCAGGCGGTAGTAGCGAACGCGCGGCGTCGGATCGGTGATGGCCCGCCAGGCCTGATAGATGCGCTCGCGTATGGCGTAATCCGGCAGCCGGACACGACCCGCGGGACGCCGCGCATCGAAGTCGCGGCGGCGCTTGAGCGTCAGCTTGCGGCGAACCTTGAACAGCGCGCTCATCAGGTGCGTGGACGCACCGTGGCGGATGAAGTACGTCTCCAGCGCCTTGGCCTCGTTGACGAGGGCCACCGCACGCAGTCCCGCCTTGAGGGCGGCGCCGTCGAACGCGACGCCGATCGTCAAGCTGCGCATCGCGGCCAGGCGACTGAGATCGACTGCCGAGAGCTGCCGAAGATGTGGGAGTAGCTCGCTCTCGATGCCGGCCGCGCGAAGCTCGTCCTGGGCGGCATCGGCCAGCCGCACGGTCACGTGGTTGAGCAGGACGAGCCGGACTTGGGTGTCTTGCAGCGGGAGCATCACGCCGCCTCCGAGGAAGAAGGCGCATCGCTCGCGGCACCTGGCTGCCGACGAAGGCCAGCCGATCGCCTGGCGCAAGCCAGCAGCTCCCAGAACGCCGTGGCCGACGGGTCGTCGGGATCGACGAGCCATTGCAGGAACGCCGGCGCCGGCGCACTCGGCGGCGCCGCGTTCGACTCGAGCTCACCGAGGAGCCCCGCGAGCAGGCACCAGCCGCGATGGCGCGAGGGATCCTCCGCGTCGCCGTCGGTGAGCGTCGCGATGCGCAAGCCGGCGGCGGCCTGCGGTTCCGGATGGACGACGCCGGCAATGCCGACGGCGTCCGCAAAGCGCCTGGCCCGCGTCAGCAGTTCGTCTGCCTCGGTGCCGTCGCCGTCAGCGGAAGAGCCCGCCACTGGCGCCGACGGGTTCACCTGGGACTCGCGGTCGCCCTTCGACCTCAGTGCCAAACGAAGCGACTCGACGGGCTCGCCGAGTTGATAGGCCAGGGCGACTTCGCAAGCCTCGCAGGTGGAGGCGACGCTGAACGTGCCGGTGTGCGGGTACTGCTGCGCGATGCGTCGAAAAACCGGTTCGAACACCTGCGCGTAGAGGTCGTCCTCCGAAATCGAGCTTCGCGACTGGGCGTAGCGCTTCAGCGCGTTCAGCCGAGGCTGCATCGTCTTGACGTCGAGACCGGAGAGATCGGCCACTGCCTCGCCGAGAGCCCGCAACCGCTCGGTCGCAAAGAGATGAAGGCCGAGCGTTGCGGTGTTCACCGCCAGGCCCAACGCGTGGAGCGCGTCCTCCAGCGGCCGCAGCGTCAGGGTTCGGCCCTGCTCCGCCTCGAGACGCGACTTGAGCTCGACGATGCCGCACGCCTTGTCCCAGAAGGTCATCTCGCCACGCTGCTCGTTCTCGATCAGGTGCGCGGTGAGGACGTGACTCTCGGATCGCCACGGCCGAAACAACACCACCAGCTTGCGGAAGCGCGGGTCGCGCGTCTCGGCCCACAGTTGCCGCAAGGCCAGCAGCCGCGTGTTGCCACCGGCCTCGACGATGAAGTGCGACTCGCCGGGACGGCGGGTCACTGTGAGTGGGCTTCTCAGACCGCTGGTGCGGATCGATTCCTTGATGTCCTCGAACTTCGCGTTCGCCGCCCGCCGCGGGTTGTTCTCGTAGGGACGGATCTCCTCGATCGAGAGTTCGATCTGCGACTCCGTGCGCGGGTCGCCCTGACCAGCCAGATCCCGCGCGTTGTTCCCGGGATTGCCCACCTGTAAGGACTCGGCCACGAGCCGCCGACGCTCATCCAGGGACACCTTCCCGCTCATGCCGACCGCTCCTCGGCGACGGAGCCATCGGCGTGAATGCCCTGCAGGCTGGGGATCAGTTCCCAGGCAAGCTGGTGCATCACCGCGCATGCGCTTGGCATGACGCCGTCGCGCCGACGTTCGTGCCGGTGCACCGGAATGCGCAGGGTGGCGGCTTCCTTGTAGGCCTTGGCGTGCGGCACCACCGTGTCGAGCACCGACACCCGGCCCTTCAGGCGGATGAAGTCCTCGCGGATGCCGGTGGCGATGAGGCGCGCGTCGGCGGTGCGGTCCTGCCTGTAGATCACCGCCTTCACCGGGCCGAGCGTGGCGCCGAGGGCACTGCCCGGTTCGAGGCGATCGAGCAACTCCATCGTGCCATCTTTGAACTCTCGCGCCGAGAGAATCTCGGGCGTGATCGGCGAGACGAGGATGTCGGCGGCCATCACGGCCGCGTCCTGCAGGGGCCCGATCGCGCCCTGCGTATCGATCAGGACGCAGTCATAGGCGTCCGCGACCACGGCGGCCTGCAGCGCGAAGCGCAAGCGGAAGCCGCGGTCGATGCGATTGAGCAGCCAGTTGGGCAGATGGCCCTCGGGGTCATCGGACACGACGATGTCGAGGTTCGGAAAGACCGTCGCCGTGATGCAGGCGGCGGTGACTTCGCCGCGCACGATCACCTCAGTGAGTCCGGCCGAGGGCTGCGGCGTCGCGAGCGGGAAGTACTTCGACAGCGACGGCTGCACGTCCGCGTCGACCAGCAGCACGCGCAGGCCCATGTCGGCCAGCAGTGCCCCCAGGTTGGCCGTGAGCGTCGTCTTGCCGACGCCGCCCTTCGTGCTCGTGACTGTGAACTTGATCATCGATTCCGCGCCGATTCAGGTCTGTCATCAGGCATACGGAATCGCGCGAAAAAGTGTCGGGCTACTCCTTCAGATAGTCGCCAAGCCCCTGATCCGCGAAGACCTTGCGGATGCGCTTGATCTCCTCGTACAAGGTACCGCGCGGAATTCGGAGCCGCTCGGCGGCCTCTTTGATCGTCAGCCCCTCCTCGCCGAGCATCTGGCACAACTGCCTCTGGACCGGCGTCAACCGAGCCAAGGCGCGACCGATGTCGATGCGCGCGTAGTGGTGATCGACGGCGGCGGGGTCATCCGGCTGGGCGGACTCGCTGTCGGCCAGCAGCTCGGCGAGCGTCATACCGTCCTCCGAGCCGTCGAATGCCGCGTCGAGCGAGAGCGCGTCCTGTTCACCGGCGCGCTTGTCGGCGGCCTGCTCGCGGATCAGATCCGTGAGTTTGTTGCGGATGACCTGGGCCAGGTAGGCCACCGGCGGTGCATCAGGATCGGCTGGGAGTTTTCTGCGCACGACGATCCAGTGCGCCAGGCACTCCTGCATCAGATCGTCGAACTCCTCGCGCGCGAGGCTTCGAGACCACCTTCTGAACTCACCCACCAGCTTCTTCGTAACCGCGATCTCCCATCGCTGGAGACCATCTCCCGCCTTGAGCGCCATGTCTCTCCCCGTCGGTTGCCTGACGGGGAGGAGATCGAGCGAAGGTCAGCGGAGAAACAGCACGGGCGACCTAGGTCGGAGCGCCTAGGGAGGTAGCAGTGAGGAGATGCGGCCCGACACTTTTGCGCGGGATTCCGTAACCGGAAACCAAGGGGCTCTCGATAGATGGCGATAGCCGGCGAGCCATGGCGACAGATGCCAGGTTGTCCAGCCGATGCCCCCGGGGTCGCGTGGCGCCACGTCGGTGGCGGCCACGCGAGGTCTAGGGTTCTGAAAGTCGGTCGGCGGCCACGACGCGCGGCCCAGTGCAGGAAGCCGGGGCGGCTTCTCGACCGAGAACGGGGGTGCGAATGAAGCGCGGAAGGCAGTTCGGGGACACGGCGCGGGCCGCCGGCATCACGAAACCGAAGGGGGTGGATCCTCGGCTAGACGGAGAGATCGAAGACGATCGCGCCGCCGGCCGAGATGGTGCCGACTTTCTTCGGGAGGCAGTGCGCGAGACCGAGCCACTGGGCGCGTTCGACGGGCGGGCGATCCGGGAGCTGTACAAGGCCGCGCCTGCCGACCCCAAGAAGCTGAGGCGCACGATCCGCCGCAGCGAGCTACGTCAGATCGTCCCGCTCGCGGACTCGACGATCTACGAACTGGAGCGCCGCGGGGAATTCCCGCAGCGCTTCTACCTCACGGCACGCTGCGTGGTGTGGGACCTGGCCGAAGTGATGGCCTGGCTGCAGAGCAGGCGACAGGCCGGCGGCAACGGGGTGAAGAAGGTGCCAATGCCGGACGTTCGAAAGAGGATGCACCGGCCGATCGGCGAGAAAGGCTAGTCGCGACCCACGCGAGGAATCGTTCGGCTTGCCGGACGACGGGACGACGGTACGGAGGATGGTGACCGGCCGAATCGGACCCCGAGACGTCAGCGACCTGAAGGGCCGCAGTGCGAGGTACGGCTGTCAGTGGGGCAAGGTCGCTGGCCGGCAGGGGCTGGGAGCGGACCTCCGTGGCTTCAGACGACTGGCTACTTTCGGAACCTGGGCGTCCAGCTCTCAAGGAGATCGTCTTCGTCATCGCCGTCGTCGCCGTAGCCTTCGTGACCGATCTTTCGCGAGGACAACACCGTCAGCGTCTTGCCATAGCGGCCCAACCCAACTACTTCCTCCGTCACGATGCTTGAACGTTTGCCGCCGAGCCAATCAAGCACATCAATCTCATCGTCCGCCCGCTCACCGCGCAGTACCCGGGAGGGATCGGCGTTGAATCGAGCCGTCGTGGATTTCGTCGGCACGGGAGAACCACGTCTCAGCCATGACAAGTCCGGCAGCGACTTCATGGTCTCGGACATGATGCAGTAGTCGATCGTGCGACCCGTGCTCACGATCGTCGCGACGGCGTCGTCCGTCAGCTCTGCGTAGCGGATGGCCGTCGAGGTCAGCGATGTCTTGCATGTGCCCGCGGCGGACTCGATGTCCGCAAGACCGAGGGCGCACCGGCGCATTAGCCGCTTGAAGGGACCGGCTGGCATCAACAAGCCGACCGCAAAGTTGTCAGCTTCTTGCTCATAGGGATCGGCGGATGAAAAGCCGGCACGCGATGCGTGCGCGCCGTCCTTGGGTAGGACGTGATCGATGTGGCCGTCGAGGAAGTAGTGCCCTAGCTCGTGGGCAACGCTGAAGCGCTGGAATCCCTCGCTCGGGACGTCGGAGGCATAGAGGATGCCGAAGGAATTGCCGTGCCGCAGCAGCATGCCCGAGACACCGGAGTCAACGTCCGGCTTGGCCTGTACAACGATGTCGTGCCGAGCCGCGATGTCGAACGGGTCGACTGCCAGTTCGGTGATGCCCTGCTCGGTGAGGAAGGCCTCTGCCCGCTGTTTGGCAAGTTTGAGGCGCAGCAGAAGGCTCATAGCCTACTTCCCTTGCTTCTTCCGTTCGGCAAGCATCTTCAGGAAATCCTTGGCGAGTTCCCGATCGTGCCCCGTCAGCTTGCCGACATCCCGGAAGAGCGGATCGGCCGCCTGAGCGAGCGACGGGTCGTCGACCCTGCCTAGCAGGTAGTCGGTCGTCACTTCCAGCGCATTCGCCAGACGCCGAAGGGTGTCGAACGATGGCTTGCGCGAGCCGGACTCAAAGTGGGCGATTGAGCTTGGCGGCATGCCTGCTTGGCTGGCCAATTGGCCCTGGCTCCACTCGCGAAGTTCACGAGCGGCCTTGAGTCTCTCCTGGAAGAGCTCGGAAGGCGAGCGTTCGTCAATCATGTCTAGTTCGCCATGAGAAAGTTGACTCCTTTTGTTCCTTCAGTATAAACTAGACACATGCCTCATGTCGAGTTCGACACGTAACCCAGGAAGGCAACCGATGAGCCGAGAACACGTCAGTCATGCAGAAGTCGCCCGCTTCGCCCAGGAGAGGGTCAACCTGCCGAAGGAGAAGGCGGACGAGTTCCGCGCGCAAGCCAAGCGCCTCCGTGACCGGCTTGAGACCTATCTGCGCGAGCATCCGGATTTCACGCTCAAGAAGATGATGTTAGCCGGCAGCCTTGCCAAGGGCACCGCGCTGCGCTCTCTCAACGACATCGACGTGGCCTGCTACATCAGCGGCGCCGATGCGCCCCGCGATGTGTCGGCGCTGCTGGAGTACCTGGCGTCGCGGCTGCGCAAAGCGTTCCCGAACTTTTCGCCGGATCAGGTGAAGCCCCAGACCTACAGCGTCACGGTGTCGTTTCGGGGCACGGGACTTGACGTTGACGTGGTGCCGATCCTGTACGACGGCGATCCCGACTGGTTTGGGAATCTCGTCAGCCAAGATGACGGCTTGTTCCTGAAGACCAACATCCCGCTGCATCTGGAGTTCATCCGCAAGCGCAAGCGGTCCCAGCCGGACCACTTTGCCCAAGTTGCTCGCCTGATCAAGTTTTGGGCGGCTCGCATGAAGGCCGCTGACGAGAACTTCAGGTTCAAGTCCTTCATGATCGAGCTCATCCTCGCGCGCCTGTGCGATCAAGGGCTGTCGTTCGCCGACTACCCGGAGGCGCTGCAGCACTTCTTCACCTACCTGGCCCAGACCGACCTGCGAGAGAAGATTCTCTTCACGGACAACTACCCAGAATCATCGGTCGGTACGTTCAGTCACCGCGTCCAAATCATCGATCCGGTGAACGCCAGCAACAACGTCAGCAGGCTGTACACGGACGCAAATGCCATCGCGATCTGCGAGGCCGCGCTGGATGCCGGGGACGCCATCGACGCCGCGCTCGCTGCCCCGACCAAGCAGGAGACCGTGTACTACTGGCAGAAGGCCTTCGGGCCTTCGTTCCAGGCATGAGGGAGAGACATGTCTAGCTTGACCTTCACCGAGTCGACGACCTTCACAGTTACGCATGCCCGGCACATGGCGGCGAAGGTCGCCGCTGACCTGAAACGCATGCAGCGCTTCTACGGTCATCTAAGCGACAGCGACATCGCCAACTACGAGGCCGAAGTCATCGAACTGCTGAAGGCCGGTTATTTCGGCACGCTAACAGTCGGATTCCTGCGCGCTGGCCAGTGGATCGAGCCCACTCTGCGGTACACCGCCCGCGATCTCGCCGGCATGGCCGCCAATGATGACGACCCCGGGAGGGTTATGCCCGGGCGCGACATCTCCGGCGCTTCTTTCCACAACTACCTTACCTACTCCCCGGCGTGGAACGCCTTGACCACAGCCGAACGGGAAACCTTCAAGAGGCGAATGCCGTTCTACCGAACCGGCATGGCGGAGCCCACGGTCAACGGGTACTTGGTCGGCGACAGGACATATTCGGCTGGGGGCCGGGCGCTCGGCCGTGAAAGCGTGAGGGCCTACTGATGCAGACGAGACCCGCAGTCGACGAACTGTTCGAGCGACGCCTAACGTTCCCGGACTTCGAACCGCAGGAGCGTCTCGCCCGGCTTGTGGGGCTCGATGACCATAAGGTTCGTCTCGCCAAGATCCTCGGCCTGCTGGTGAACCCGGCAGGTCTCGAATCATGGGCGCAGAAGCACCATCCAGAGGCAAAGGCTCTGCTCAGACAAGTGTTGCGCCGCCCCCCCCTGGTGGTCCTCGCAGGTGACGTAGGGTCCGGGAAGACCGAACTGGCAGAGACGATCGGCGACGCCGTCGCGCGGCAGGAGCAGATCGAGATCACGCTGTTTCCACTTAGCCTTTCAAGCAGGGGCCAGGGACGCGTCGGGGAAATGACGCAACTCCTGTCGGCGGCGTTCGACTACACGGTCGAGGCAGCGACGAAACTTAAAGGCGACCGCGGCCGTTCGCGCGGAGCCGTGATCCTGTTGGTCGACGAAGCGGATGCGCTTGCCCAATCGCGCGAGTCGGCCCAGATGCACCACGAGGACCGCGCCGGCGTGAATGCCTTCATCCGCGGCATCGATCGACTTGCAAACGCTCAGCTGCCGGCAGCGGTGATCATGTGCACCAATCGTCTTGGCGCGCTCGATCCAGCCGTCAAGCGGCGAGCGGCCGAGATCCTCTCGTTCGAGCGGCCGAATGACGTCCAACGTCACGCAGTTCTTGATGGGGCGCTTCGGGCCCTGGGCCTTTCCGTGAAGGAAATCGATGAACTCGTGGCTGCAACCGGGAAAGGAAAAGGTCGGCATGGATTTACGTTCTCCGACCTGACGCAGCGCCTGCTGCCCGCCATCGTCCTCGATGCGTATCCCACGCGAAGTGTCGATCGCGCTCGGGCGCTGGAGATCGCTAAGCAGATGCAGCCCACACCACCGTTCGAGGAGCAAAAGTCATGAGCCATTGGTCACTGCCAGTCCTGCTGGCAAGCCTGCATGACGACATCCAGAACCGCCTGCAGATCGCGCGAAAGTCCTTTGCTCACCCGGGAACAAAGGGGGACGCGAGCGAAGCCGTATGGTTGCAGATGCTCAGCACCTACCTGCCGCAGCGCTACCGTGCCGACAAGGCGTTCGTGGTAGACAGCAAGGGCGTCTTCAGCGACCAGATCGATGTCGTGGTCTACGACCGGCAATATTCGCCGTTCATCTTCCAATACGAAGGACAGACGATCGTGCCGGCGGAGAGCGTTTACGCGGTCTTCGAGGCCAAACAAACGATCAATGCGAACCACGTGGAATACGCGCGCAAGAAGGTGGCAACGGTGCGTAAGCTACATCGCACCAGCCTACCCATCCCCTACGCGAAAGGAACGTATCCGCCAAAGCCGTTGATCCCAATCCTCGGTGGCCTCCTGACGTTCGAGAGCGACTGGACGCCATGCTCCGGCGACCCCTTGTGGAAGGCGCTGGGTGACGGCAGCGTCGAAGAGGACAGACTTGACATTGGATGCGTGGCCGCGCACGGACACTTTTTCTGGGAGCCAGCGCACGGCAAGTTCGAGTTCACCAAGGAAGGAAAGCCGGCGACGGCATTCCTGTTCAAGCTGATCTCAATGCTGCAGTTCAGCGGCACGGTCCCGATGATCGATGTGAATGCCTACGCGGAGTGGCTGACGAAGTAGTGGCTGCCTCCAATGTCCGTAACGCAAAGCAGCCTCGCAGCCCTTGAGATTGAACTGCGGCAACGGGTCGCAGGCGGGTCTGCGATCCTCGAGACTGAGGAACCAGGTTCAGACCAGTGACCCGACGTCCAGGAAGACCCTGCCGACGTCAAACCGCTTGTCTTTGCCGACACCCGACAAAACGGCGCACGCGCCACACTCGACGTAGCTCGGCCCGTTCGCTGTGGTTAGGTCGCAACCGCTCATATCGGCGCCGCCGTAGTCACCATCTTCATAGTCGGCGGCAGCAAGGTCGGCGTATGCGACTTCCCCGCCACCCAGGCATCGATCATGTCCGCCCACTCCTGCAGCATGTGACGCCGCTGCTCTGCGTATTCCGCCTTGTTGTAGACGCCGCGCGATGAGCGTCCGTCTTCGTGGGCCAGGCACTTCTCGATCCAGTCGCTGTTGAAGCCGAGCTCGTTCAGGATGGTCGAGCCGGTGCGGCGCAGGTCGTGCACGGTGAACGGCTCCAGCGGGAGCTTCGCTTCCTTGGCTCGCTCCGCGACGGTCTGGGTGACCCGGTTCAAGGTGGCCTTCGACATGCAGCGATCGGCGTCGTAGCGCGAGGGCAGCAGGAACTTTGAGCCGCTGGCACAGGTGCGCAGCGCCACCATGATGTCGAGCGCTTGCTGCGACAGGTAGACGTTGTGGGGCTTGCCGGCCTTCATGCGGCT
This sequence comes from Steroidobacteraceae bacterium, assembly GCA_018059685.1. GTDB lineage: Bacteria > Pseudomonadota > Gammaproteobacteria > Steroidobacterales > Steroidobacteraceae > RPQJ01. The sequence goes on from JAGOXN010000034.1 coordinate 12,762, forward strand.
CTTCGGAATCGACCAGACGGCGTTCTCGAAGTCGACCTCGTCCCACGTAGCCTCGATCAGTTCGCTCTTGCGCACGAGCGTCAGCAGGATTAGGCGCAGCGCCAGGCGGATGGTCGGCAGGGTCGCAGTGGCGTCCAGCACCCGGTGCATGACGCGGATCTCGGACGGCGACAGCGCACGGTCCTTGGCGACGAAGGTGGCGATCGATGACGGGCCGACTTCGTCCGCAGGGTTCGGCGCCTTGTCGCCATGCAGCGCCGCGAAACCGAACACCTGCTTGACGATGTCGCGCACGTGCACGGCGGTGGCCGGTGCGCCGCGCGCCTTGACCTTGGCGCACAGATTGCGCAGGTCCTCCGGGCCGATCTCGGCCATCAGCCGATTGCGGAACACCGGCATGATGTCGCGGTCGATAATGCTCTTGCGCATCGACTTGGTGCTCTCGGCCATCCTGGCTTCTTCCAGCCAGCGTTTGGTGAATTCCTCGAAGGTCTTGGCCTCGGCCGTCCTGAGCTTCTCGCGCTGCTTCTCCTGGGAGGGAGATCGGCCTTCAGCGATCGCCTTGCGCGCTTCCGTGCAGCGCTCGCGCGCCATCAGAAGCGAGATCCCGTCCTTCGACCCGTAGCGGCCGATCGTGAGCGTTTCGCGCCGGCCGTTGAGCCGGTAGTCGAGACGAAAAGTGATCGTGCCCCTGGGGGAGACGGTCACATACATCCCGTCCCGGTCGGCGATCTTGTAGGTGGTGGCCTGGGGCTTGATGCCCCTGAGCGTGCCATCGGACAGCATCGGCGGTCCCTCCTCTCGGAGGAATTTTACCGTCACGATGATTTGGCCGCTACAACTGCTCTAAGTTGTTGTTCCGCAGTTGTTTTCAGACTATTTTTTTACCGTCAATGACCAGGAAGTACTGACGGTAAAAAGTTCGTAGGGTGTCAGTGCCAGATTTTTACCGTCAGATTTACCGTCAAACTGGAAGGCATCCCCCCGATAGATGTCGATAGATCTCGACAGACGTTCTCTATACGGTACAAGCACTTAGCAGCGATTTTCGATAGTCCCCGATAGACGCTGAAAGACGCCGAATCATTCCCACTCGATCGTCGCCGGCGGCTTTCCGGAGATGTCGTATACGACACGATTGATGCCACGCACCTCGTTGATGATCCGGTTCGACACCCGGCCGAGCAGCTCGTGCGGCAGATGCGCCCAGTGCGCGGTCATGAAGTCCTGCGTCTGCACCGCGCGCAGCGCGACCACGTAGTCGTAGGTGCGCCCGTCGCCCATCACGCCCACCGACTTCACCGGCAGGAACACCGCGAAGGCCTGCGAGGTGAGGTCGTACCAGCTGCGGCCGTCGGGCCCGCTGGTGTTGCGCAGCTCCTCGATGAAGATCGCATCGGCGCGACGCAGCAGGTCGGCGTGCTCACGCTTGACTTCGCCCAGGATGCGCACGCCCAGCCCGGGGCCCGGGAACGGATGGCGGTAGACCATCTCGCGCGGCAGGCCGAGCGCCACGCCGAGCTCGCGCACCTCGTCCTTGAAGAGGTCGCGCAGCGGCTCGAGCAGCTTCAGGTGCAGCGTCTCGGGCAACCCGCCCACGTTGTGGTGCGACTTGATCTTGGCGGCCTTGCCGCTGCGCGCGCCGGCCGACTCGATCACGTCCGGGTAGATCGTGCCCTGGGCGAGCCACTTCGCGTTGGCGAGCTTCGCGGCCTCCTCCTGGAACACGTGGACGAACTCGCGGCCGATGACGCGGCGTTTCTCCTCGGGGTCGGCCACGCCGGCCAGCTGCGCCATGAAGCGCTCGCTCGCGTCGACGTGCACGAGCTTCACGCCCATGTGCCGCCGGAACGTGTCGATCACCTGCGCGCCCTCGTTCAGTCGCAACAGCCCGGTGTCGACGAACACGCAGGTGAGCTGCTCGCCGATCGCGCGCTGGATCAGCGCCGCGGCCACGCTGGAGTCGACGCCGCCCGACAGGCCGAGGATCACCTCCTCGGCACCCACCTGCCTGCGGATCTGCTCGACCGCTTCGCCGATGTGGTCGCGCATCACCCAGTCGGGGCGGCAGCCGCAGATGTCGAGCACGAAACGCTGCAGGATCTTCGCGCCCTGCGGGGTGTGCGTGACCTCCGGGTGGAACTGCACCGCGTAGAAACGGAGCGACTCGTCGGCCATGCCGGCGATCGGGCACGAATCGGTGGAGGCCATCAGCCGGAAGCCGGCGGGCATCTCCACGACCTTGTCGCCGTGGCTCATCCAGACCTTCAGCAGGCCGTGGCCTTCGGCGTTGCGGGCGTCCTCGA
>JAGOXN010000238.1 GCA_018059685.1 Steroidobacteraceae bacterium
GTCGTTCATGTAGCTGGCGATGCCTTCGCCATAGGCGGCCTGCAGCCGCACCGCGTCCTTCTCGAGCACGTTGAACACCGCGCCGACGTTGATGCCCCAGCCCGTCTCGCTGCCCTCGGTCCAGCGGTTCGCGGGATCGGTCCGCAGCTCGTAGCCAACCTTGCGCAGGATGCCGCCGACCTGCACGTGGCCCCAGTCACCCTGCGTGCGGAACTGCGCCGTGAGGTCCGGAACCTCCTCGTCGTTGCGCACGTCCACGTCTTCCAGTCCCTCGACCAGGCGCAGGTTGCCGGAATCGACGTCGTTGCTCGGACGCTCGATGGCGACCGCGAAGTGACTGGTGTCCGTCCGCCACGGCGTCCAGCGGATCTGCACGTTGCGATAGAACACCATGCCGGACGGGCCCCAGTAGTCGACCGTGTTCGGGAACACGTCGATGTCCATGAACAGGCTGTGCGTCTGGCCGGCGAGAATCGGGCCCCATTCACCGTAGAAATGCCGCAGGCGCATCGTCGTCTTGCCGGCATCCGCGCCGGTACCGAAGAGGTCGAACTCGAACTTGAAATTGAGCGGCGCGGTGCTCGAACCGGTCGGCATCGTGCCCTTCACGCCGAAGCGGCTCTGCTTGACGCTGAGGCTCGCCTGCCCGTCCTCGCCGCAGGCGCCGTCGAAGCAGATCTTGGAGGGACGAAACGCGTCATCCCAGTTCGGATCCAGCCGGACGTCGAGGTCCTGGATGTAGTCGGCCTGGGCAAAGCCATAGATCGAGAACGAGCGACCGGTGTCCTCGGCGCGCACCGGCGCCGTGAGCAGACACAGCGTCGCCGGAGCCAGAGTCGCGACCACGAACCGGCTGATTGGGAAAGTCCTGAACGCCATCGTCAATCTCCTGTGTACACTCGCCGCGTATCGCAGCGGCGAGCGGGGGCTTCCTTGCGGGCCCTGCGGGTGAAATGGGGCCCGACAATGTATGCTGGGACGGGGAGCGCGGCTATTGATTTTGTGACAGCACGATCGAGACAACCGGGCGAGGCCAGTAGACACAGGGCCGTACTCGAGCAGGACGCCGTTCCAGCCCCTGGAACGTTGCGCATCAACGCGATCTGGGGCCTGCCTGCCTTGCTGGGCGAGCACGGACTCGACCTCGTCGACGTGCTCGCCGCGGCCGGCGTACGGTCCGACATCTTCGGAGACCCCGACCACCTGATCGAGTACGTCGTCCTCGAACGCCTGCTCCTCGAATGCGAACGTCGCCTCGACTGCGACTATTTCACGTTGATCCTCTGTCAGCGATCACGCCTCGCCGACATGGGGCTCGCGGGCAGCATCGCGCTCTGTGCCGCCACGGCCGGCGAGGGACTGCAGAACCTAATCGGTCACTTCAACCTGCACGACACGGCGGCCACGGTCAGCCTGGTACACACCGGCGAATACGTACACTTCGTGTATGCGATCTCGGAGCCCGGCATGAGCGACACGCGACACTTCCAGGTCGGCGGCGTCACGATCGCGTTCAACATCATGCAGGATCTCTGCGGTCGGGACTGGCGGCCGGCCGAAGTGACTTTCGCCAGTCGCAGCCCCTCGAACCTGCGGCCGTTCCAGAAGTTCTTTCGTGCGCCCGTGCACTTCGACCGGGACGAATCCGCCCTGGTGTTCGAACGCCGCTGGCTGGATCGGAAGTTACCGCCGGTCGATCGCGAGGTGCGGGACACGGTCATGCTGCAGATCCGCGAACAACGCGCGGCGATGCTGGCAGATTTCCCGGCCACGATCCGCCGCATTCTTCGCAAGCAACTGCTGCTCAGGCGCTTTTCCATGAGCGATGTCGCGCGAATGCTGTCCATGCACCGACGGACGCTCGACCGGACCCTGCAGCGGCACGGCACGAATTACCGGGACCTGTTCGCATCGGTCAGGCACGACGTCGCCCGCCAGCTCCTCCTGGACACGGCGCTGCCCGTGAACGAGATCGCAGAGTCGCTGCGCTATTCCAGCGCCGCAAACTTCACGACCGCATTCCGGCGTTGGGGGGGCGTGACACCGGCCGAGTTTCGACGCCGCGCCGGGTAGTGAACGGTTTGCGGTCGCCGGCAAGCACCGCCGCAGGTGCCCGCCGGCAATCGTCCACCCTAGCCGCCGAGTGCAATCGCCGCCGCGACCAGGACGAGCCCTGCAAGCACGAACACGAACCCCGTGAGCCACGGCCGAGCCATCGTGTGGCGGGCGACGCGATGACCGACGATGAAGAGCAGCACGAGCAGCACCGCGTTCGAAATGCGGAGTGCGAGGCGGGGCTCGTCGATGAAGAGAAAAGGCACCGCCGCAGGAAAGCTGCACGCGAACACGAGCCAGCCGCCCGCGAGCCCGCCCAGAAGGTCGTCCCGCCGCACACGCACGGGCGGCGGGACGTCTTCCGTACGAATGCGCTTCACGATCGAGTCGTACAGGCCCGCCCGGAAGGACGCTTCCGTCACCCGTACCAGTGCAGGGTCGAGCTCCTCGCCGACGAACCGCCGGGCATCGGCATCCGAGGTCGATGACCGGACGTCGATCGCGAGCTTGCGCAGGCGCCCGCGTTCGAACAGCCGGTCGAGGACATGGAAGACCCCGTCGATGATGCCCCACGCGAGATTGCAACCCGCGGTCGCGATCAGGAGCTGGCGCGCGCCCTCACGACCCTCTTCCTCGAGCATCAGGCCCGCACCGAGCGTGAAGGTCAGGGTCATGATCAACCCGAACAGGATCTCGCCCATGCGGGTTCCCGGGTCGAGGTGCCGGGCGGCGAACGAGTCGATTGCCATCAGCCGCCGGCCGGCTCGAGGAACGGCTTCGCTGTCGGATCGGCGCCGAGCACCGACTTGACCTCGAGGAACTCCTCGAAACCGAACGCGCCCCATTCCCGGCCGAGACCCGACTGCTTGTAGCCGCCGAACGAGCCGCAGAAGTCGAGCATTGCGCCATTCAGGTGCACGTTACCGGCACGAATTCGCGACCCGACGCGGCGGGCGTGCTCCAGGGTGTCGCCGTAGACGTAAGCCGACAGCCCGTATGGCGTGTCGTTCGCGATGCGGATCGCCTCGTCCTCGTCGTCGTAGGGCAGGATGCAGAGCACCGGCCCGAAGATTTCCTCGCGTGCGATCGTCATGTCGTTCGTCACGCTGCTGAAGATCGTAGGCTTCACATAGAAACCGCGTGCCAGGCCCTCCGGCCGTCCCGTCCCGCCGCAGACGACCCTCGCCCCCTCGTCGATGCCTTTCGCGATCAGGCCCTGCACCTTGCGCCAGTGCGTCTCGCTGGCGACCGGGCCCACTCCGGTCTCGGGTTTCGCGGGGTCACCGACCACCAGACTCCCGGCCAGCGCCGCCGCGATCGCCTCGACCTCGGCCAGGCGGCGACGCGGCACCAGCATGCGCGACGGCGCATTACAGTTCTGGCCGGTATTATTCATCATGACGCGTACGCCGTGGCCGACCGCCTGCTCGAGCGGTGCGCCCTCGAGGATGATGTTGGGCGACTTGCCACCCAGCTCGAGCGCCACCTTCTTCACGGTGTCCGCGGCCGCCTTACCGATGAGGATGCCGGCGCGAGTCGAGCCCGTGAACGAGACCATGTCGACGCCCGGGTGCGCGGACAGCGCCGCACCGACCGTCGGTCCGTCGCCATCCACGAGGTTGAAGACCCCGCGCGGCACGCCGGCGTCGTGCAGGATCTCCGCCAGCACGTGCGCCGAAAGCGGCGCGACTTCCGAAGGCTTCAGCACGACCGTGCAGCCCGTGGCCAGCGCGGGGGCCAGCTTGCAGGCGATCTGGTTGGCCGGCCAGTTCCAGGGCGTGATGAGTGCGCACACCCCGACCGGCTCGCGCACGATCTGCGTGGGTCCCTGCAGCTTCTCGAAATCGAAAGTCTTCAGTACCTCGAGCGCCACGACGAAGTGCACAATCCCCGCCGGCGCCTGCTGCGGCCTGGCGACCGTCTCGATCGGTGCGCCCATTTCCTCGCTGATGGCTTGTGCCATGTCGTTGAGGCGCGGCTGGTACGCCTCGATGATCCGGCCGAGCAGCGCCATCCGTTCCTCCCGCGAGGTGCGGGAATACGTTTCGAACGCGCGCTGCGCGGCGGCGACCGCGCGGTCCACGTCGACGCGGCTCCCCAGCGAGATGACGCCCGCGACGCCCTCGGTGGCGGGGTTGATCACTTCGAGCGTCGACGGCTGGGCCGGCGGGACCCACTGGCCGTCGATATAGAACGATGTGCATTTGCGCATGCCGTCACCCGCGGAAATTCGAGCCGTGCTGAACCTCAGAACGACGCGCTGTAGAACAGCATCGGTCCCTTGTAGGTCCAGTCGAGCGAGCCGTTGAAGCGGTCCTTCTCCACGTCGACGTCGACGGAGAACTGATTGTAGCCGAGGCCGATGCCGAGCCAGGTCTTCGGCTGCCAGGTGATCGTGGCGCGGAGGTCGGTCAGGTTGCCGTCGTACTCGTCGATCGAGATCTGGAAATACTGGGCACCGGCGTCGATCCACAGGTTGTACGGCAATGCCCACTGGCCGCGCAGGCCGATGACTGGCAGCGGCGCCCCGATGTTGCCGCTCTGCGAGATGTCGCGGGTGAGCGTTCCACCGGACGATTCGGCCTTGGCCGACATCGTGAGCTCGAGTTCGGTGTAATGCAGGCCGAACGAGCCCGAGACCTCGTAGTTCTCG
>JAGOXN010000239.1 GCA_018059685.1 Steroidobacteraceae bacterium
GACCGAGACCGAGCGCCTGCGCGAGCGGCGCCGCCTGCCCGTCCGCCGCGGCTGGCATGATGAACTGCAGCGGCAGGTACAAGACGAGGCCGAGCAGCGCGCCGGTGCCGAGCACTGCGGACACGGTCTGCGCGTAGCGCTCCGGGTGACCAAAGAGCTTGAGCACCAGCCATACCCATGCCATCAGCAGCACCGGGTCCGCGACGAGGAACAAGAACCACGTCGTCGCGGGCTCGTCGAGCAGCGCGAGCTGCACCGCCGAGACGGCCACGTAGGCGGCGAGCGTGAGCCCGACCAGCAGTCGCGAGGCCGGCAGGTCCTGCGGACCCCGGCGCCAGAGTACGATTTCCACGAAGATCCTGAGAAACTGCAGCACTTCTGGCACGCGGCGCCCGTCGGAGCCGCGATTCTACACGCAGGCCGAGACGACCGATGCGCGATACGACGCTGGTGACGACCCAGGACCAACTCGATGCGGCGGTGTTCCGCATGCAGGGCGCGACCCGTATCGCGCTCGACACGGAGTTCATGCGCGAACGCACCTACTACGCGCAGCTCTGCCTGGTACAGGTTGCAACCGACGCCGATTGCTTCCTCGTCGACCCCTGCGTCGGCCTCGAGCTCGGCGCGCTGCATGCGCTCCTCGCGGACCGGTCCCGGCCGAAGATCCTGCACGCGGCCCGGCAGGACCTCGAGGTCCTGTTCATGGCAGGCGGCCGGGTACCGGGGCCGGTGTTCGATACCCAGGTCGCCGCGGCGCTGCTCGGCCTGCCCCCACAGGTCGGCTACGCAGAACTCGTGGCGCGCCAGCTTGGCCACTCCATCGACAAGGCCCAGACCCGCACCGACTGGTCGCGCCGCCCACTGACGCCCGAGCAGCTCGCGTACGCCGCGGACGACGTCCACCATCTCCTGCAGCTGCACACGGAACTCGAGGCGCAACTCGACGCTTGTGGACGCGCAGCCTGGCTGGCCGAGGACGCGCGGGTGTTCGACGATGAATCGCTCTACCAGGTGAATCCCGTCGATGCCTGGCGGCGCCTGAAGGGGCTGGCGCGACTGCATCCACACCAGCAAATGATCGCCCGCGCGCTCGCCGAGTGGCGCGAGCGACGTGCGGTTGCGGCCGACAAGCCCCGCAGCTGGATCCTCGCGGACGATGCGCTCTACGGGCTCGCGAGCCGGGCACCGTCGCGGCCGGAGGAGCTCGCGCAGATCCCCGCGCTGCCCCAGTCCCTGGTCCGCAAGCGTGCTGAAGAGCTGTTGTCACTCATCGGATCCGCGCAAGAACGAGCGACGGACGCGACGATCCTGCAGTTACCGTCGCGACCGACGCCGGACGACACGGCGCGAGTCACCCGGTTGCAGAAAAAGGTGCGGGACAAGGCCGTCGAGCTCGGCATCAGCCCCGAAGTCCTCGCCACGCGACGCGACGTCGAGGCCCTGGTGTTCCGGGACCGCGCCGAGTCGCCCCTGTTGCGCGGCTGGCGACGCGATGTGATCGGCGACGCCCTGCTCGCAATGCCCGGCGCGGGCGATCAACCACCAGCGGCACGCACGAACTCCGCGTAGACTTTCTCGACGGCCTGGTCTGCATTCACGATCTTGAGCAACCCCCGCGACGTGTAGTGCTCGACCAGCGGCCGCGTCTGCGCCTCGTAGACCTTGAGCCGGTTCTCGATCACGTCCTCGCGATCGTCCGCGCGCTGCACGAGCCGGGGTGCCTCGCCGGCCGCATGGTCCCCGTCGCAGCGATCGCCCTTTGCGGACGGCGAGCTGTAGACGTTGAATACCTTGCCGCACTGCGGGCAGGTACGCCGCCCGGTCAGGCGCTTGAAGAGCGCCTGCGATTCGACGTCCATCAGCACGACGGCGTCGATGGGTTGCCGGAGTTCGGCGAGCAGCTTGTCCAGCGCACCGGCTTGCGCGACGTTGCGCGGATAGCCGTCGAGAATGAATCCCTTCGCCGCATCGGGACGTCCAAGCCGCTCGCGAATCAATCCCAGCACGATTTCGTCCGAAACGAGTTCGCCTGCATCCATCGCAGCCTTGGCCCGCTTGCCGAGATCCGTACCGCGGGCGACGGCGTCGCGCAGCAGGTCGCCTGAAGAAACCTGCGGAATCCCCTTGTCGTCGCGCAGTCGCTGGGCCTGGGTGCCTTTGCCTGAACCGGGGGCACCGAGCAGTACGAGTCTCATGTTGGGTCGTCCGTCTGAATCCGGGTGGTGCGCCATTCTGCTTCCCGCCCCCGACAAAGGAAATGCGCCAGCAGTAAATGGGGACATTCTGGATTTCGCGCGCAGCAATGCTGCGCGCGAAATCCAGAATGTCCCCATTTAGCCCCGGAAATTCGGAATGTCCCCTTTTTGCGCTATGCTAGCCGGCCCATATCAGCACGTAAATCCCGGATATCAATGTAGTTTTTGAGGGAACCCAGATGCCCAAGACCCCGCCCCGCAATGCCTTCTACGCCCAGTCGGGCGGCGTCACCGCCGTCATCAACGCCTCGGCCTGCGGCGTCATCGAGACGAGCCGCAGGCACAAGGGGCGGATCGGCAAGGTGTACGCGGGCCGCCACGGCATCATCGGCGCGCTCACCGAGGACCTGATCGACACGAGCCAGGAGAGCGCGGCCTCGATTCGCGCACTCCGGCATACCCCGGCCGGCGCCTTTGGCTCCGCGCGCTACAAGCTGAAGAAGTTCGAGGAGAACCCGGCGCAGTACCAACGCCTGATCGAGGTCTTCAAGGCCCACGACATTGGCTACTTCTTCTACAACGGTGGCGGCGATTCGGCCGACACCTGCCTCAAGGTGTCCATGCTCGCCGGCAGGATGGGTTATCCGGTGCAGGCGATCCACGTGCCCAAGACCGTGGACAACGACCTGCCCATCACCGACTGCTGCCCGGGCTTCGGTTCGGTCGCCAAGTACGTCGCGGTCTCGATCCGCGAGGCCGGTTTCGACGTGGCGTCGATGGCGCGCACCTCGACCAAGGTGTTCGTGCTGGAAGTCATGGGGCGCCATGCAGGCTGGATCGCCGCGGCTGGCGGTCTCGCGGCCGAAAAGGCGGGCGATGCCCCGCACATCATTCTTTTCCCGGAAATCGCGCTCGATGAGGAGAAGTTCCTCGGCCGCGTGAAGGAATGCGTGGACAGGTATGGCTACTGCGCCGTCGTCGTCTCGGAAGGCGTCAGGAATGCCGAGGGCAAGTTCCTTGCGGACGCCGGCACGCGCGACGCTTTCGGTCACGCGCAGCTGGGCGGCGTGGGCCCCGTGGTGGCCCAGTTCGTCAAGGACAAGCTGGGCTACAAGTACCACTGGGCCGTCGCGGACTACCTGCAGCGCTCCGCCAGGCACATTGCCTCGAAGGTGGACGTTGAACAGGCCTATGCGGTCGGCAAGGCCGCGGTCGAACTCGCCCTGAAGGGTCACAACTCCGTCATGCCTACGATCGTGCGGACCTCGAACCAGCCGTATCGCTGGAAGATCGGCGTCGCCCCGCTCGAAAAAGTGGCGAACGTCGAGAAGATGCTGCCCCGGGACTACATCACGCCGGACGGCTTCCACATCACGGCCAAGGGCCGTCGCTATCTCGCCCCGCTCATCAAGGGCGAGGACTACCCCCCCTACAGGGACGGCCTGCCCCGGTATGTCGTCCTGAAGAACCGCCCGGTGAGAAAGAAGCTCAAGACGGCCTTTGTGGTATAGTCCCGCGCCTTTTTTGCACCGCAGGGCAAGGGCCGCCAGAGCCCCGTCCGGCCGTGCTGGGAGTCAGGAAGTACCCTCGTTGGGAGTTTTGTCATGACCACTGATACTGCGCTGTGGCTCGCGATCGTCGCGGGCGTGCTGGCGATCCTCTACGGCGTCTTCTCCGTGCGCTGGATCCTGGCGCAACCGGCCGGCAATGCCCGCATGCAGGAGATCGCCTCCGCGGTCCAGCAGGGCGCCAGCGCCTACCTGAACCGCCAGTACACGACCATCGCCATGGTCGGGGTCGTGCTCTTCTTCGTGCTCGGTTTCGCGCTCAGCTGGGGCACGGCAGGCGGCTTCGCGGTCGGCGCGATCCTGTCGGGCGCCGCCGGTTACATCGGCATGAACGTCTCGGTGCGGGCCAACGTGCGCACGGCCCATGCCGCGAGCGTGGGCCTCGATCCGGCGCTGCAGGTCGCGTTCCGCGGCGGCGCCATCACCGGCATGCTGGTCGTCGGACTCGGCCTGATCGGCGTGGCGGCCTACTACAAGCTAATGCTCGGCATGACCGGCGACGCTGACGCGGCACTGCACGCGCTCGTCGGCCTCGCTTTCGGCGGCTCGCTGATCTCGATCTTCGCGCGACTGGGTGGCGGCATCTTCACCAAGGGCGCCGACGTGGGCGCCGACCTCGTGGGCAAGGTCGAAGCAGGCATTCCCGAGGACGACCCGCGCAATCCGGCAGTGATCGCCGACAACGTGGGCGACAACGTCGGCGACTGCGCCGGCATGGCCGCGGACCTGTTCGAGACCTACGCGGTGACCGTGGTCGCCACGATGCTGCTCGCGGGGCTCACCATGCAGTCGCTCGGGCCCAACGCCGTGCTCTACCCGCTGGTGCTCGGCGCCGTGTCGATCGTCGCCTCCATCGTCGGCACCTTCTTCGTCAAGGCGCGCGAAGGCGGCAAGATCATGAATGCGCTCTACCGCGGCATCATCGTCTCGGGCGT
>JAGOXN010000240.1 GCA_018059685.1 Steroidobacteraceae bacterium
GTTCAATCCAGGCATGCGCGAAATCGTGGTCGGCAAGGGAGCGCAACGGCAGTACGTCGGACTGGAGGTCGGCCAGCAGATCGAGCTGGCGAACCAGGCCTGGGCGATCGTGGGCAGCTTCGAATCCGGCGACTCGCACGACTCGGAGCTATGGGCAGACGCGGAGACGGTAGCAAATACCTACCGCCGCTCCGCATTCCAGTCGGTCACCATCCGGCTGGACGGGGCAGACGGCTTCGAGAAGCTCAAGGCGGCCATGGCTGCCGACCCACGCCTCAGGCTCGATGTAGACACGACCAGGCACTACTACTCGAAGCAGTCCGAGCAGCTCACCCGCATCATCCGGGTACTCGGCATCGTGATCGGCGCCATCATGGCCATTGGCGCGGTCTTCGGCGCGCTCAACACCATGTACGCCGCGGTCGCGGCACGTGCCCGGGAAATTGCCACCCTGCGCGCCATCGGCTTTCGCGGCCTGCCGGTCGTGGTGGCCGTAATGCTGGAGACGATGCTGCTGGCGCTCGCCGGTGGGCTGCTCGGTGGCGCCATCGCCTGGCTCATCTTCAACGGATATTCGGTTGCGACGCTCGGCTCGAACTTCAGCCAGGTCATGTTCCAGTTCCGGGTGTCGCCGGAGCTGCTCTGGAACGGCCTCAAGTGGGCGCTCGGCATCGGCCTCGTCGGCGGGCTGTTCCCGGCGCTGCGTGCCGCGCGGCTGCCTGTGTCAGAGGCGCTGCGCGCGGCCTGAAGCGGTCCTCGCCGACGCCTGGAACGCAGGCGTGCGTCACATGCAGTCATCACCGGCGGCCCGGCAGGCGCCGGTTGCGCCGCAATCCGTCGGCGGCGTAGATCGCGAGCCCGGCCCAGATGAAGGCGAAGCCGATCGCACGGGTACGTGGAAACGCCTCGTGGAAGACGAGGATGCCGGTCAGGAACTGCAGGGTCGGCCCGATGTATTGCACGAGTCCGAGCGTGGACAGCGGTATGAGGCGTGCCCCGTAGGCGAACAGCGCAAGTGGCAGCGCGGTCGCGAGCCCGCTGCCGATGAGCAGCAGGTCGACCAGTGAGTTCGAATGACCAAGCGCGCCCGTACCGCGCCACGTTACCCACAGGAGAAACCCGGCTGCAAATGGGGTGAGCAGCAACGTCTCGACGGCGAGCCCGGGAACCGATTCCACGGTGACCACCTTGCGGATGAGCCCGTAGAGGCCGAACGTGGTCGCGAGCGCCAGCGCGATCCAGGGCGGCCGCTCCATCACGAACGCGAGGTAGAGCACGCCCGCGGCCGCGAGCCCCACCGCGATCCATTGCGTGCGGACCAGACGCTCCGAAAGGACCAGCACACCGAGGACGATGTTGAGGAGCGGATTGATGAAGTAGCCGAGGCTCGCATCCAGCACGTGCCCGTTGTTCACGGACCAGATGTAGATGAGCCAGTTGAAACTGATCAGGGTCGCCGAGCCTGCGAGCCGCCTTCGCGACACCGGGTCGGCGAGGGCGGCGCGCACGGCGCCGAGTTGGCCGCGGACGGCGAGCCAGGCGAATACGAGCAGGCAGCACCACACGATGCGGTGGGCCATGATCTCGTGCGCCGGAATGGCGGCAAGCGGCAGGAAATAGAGCGGGAAGAGGCCCCAGAGCGTGAAGGCGCCGACCGCACCGGCGAGACCCGTGCCATGCGTGTGTCGGCCGGGTCCGGAAGCGGTGGGGGTGGTTGCACGGCCGCTCATGAGCGGCGCGTATTCTGGCACGGGCCGCGCCGTACGCCGGTCGGAAAGCCACGACGGCGCGCCGCCGCCGTTCTCGGGCAAGCTATGCTCTGGACCCGGCAGGTTTGCGATGGCCCTGAGGACACCCCGACTCCGACGCGAATACCTGACCATGCGACGCATGGTCGAGATCTATTGCGAGGACCATCACGGTGCTGCCGAGGTGGACAGCTGTCCGGACTGTCGCGAGTTTCTCGATTATGCGGAGCGCCGGCTCGAGCACTGTCCGTTCGGGGACGGCAAGCCGACCTGCGCGCGCTGCCCGATCCATTGCTACAAGCGGGTTCAGCGCGAGAAGGCCCGGGCGATCATGCGCCATTCGGGTCCACGGATGGTCTGGCGCCATCCGTGGCTGAGTGTCCTGCACGTGGTGGACAAGTTGCGCCGCGTCGAGCACCCGATGGCCGCGCGGCAGCGTCGGCGCCTGGAGTAGCCCGGACGGGGCCGGGGGGATATGTCGCCGGCCGGGGGGTCCGTCAGGCCGCCCGGTTACCGCGACCTTGTCCGAACGGCGCCCGGCCCTGGACCTGGTCCTTGAGGAATCCCTGGGCGGGTTGCCAGTCGACGGATTCGAGCTTGCGGCGCAGCGCATCGCTTTCGTCGTGCTCGACCAGGCGGACCTTGGGGGAGACCTTGAGGCTTCGGTCGCTGAACCAGCTGAGACTCATCGTGCATCCCTCCGTTGCGATGTCGCCACAAGGACAATCAACGAATTTGTGGTGCCTGTGGCAGGCCGGCAACATCCGGTCGATGTGGATCATGTCACAGTTCCCTGGCGCGTTGGGGCCTTTGGCGACATAAGCGGTGCCGGGTCGCCTATTAGGGGACATTCTGCTTTTCGCGCCAGCGCGAAAAGCAGAATGTCCCGGCACCCTCTCAAAATTGCAGCGTAGCAACCTCCCCGAGCGGCGCGCGATCGGTGCGCAGGCGGTTGATCGGTGCGTTCTCGTCGCGGTAGCCGAGTGCCATGCCGGCGAAGAGCTCGAGCTCGGGCGGCGTGCCGAGGAATTCCCCGACGGTCCGGAACCACACGGACCACGCCTCCTGCGGGCAGGTATCGAGCCCGTGCTCCCGGGCAAGCAGCATGACGTTCTGCATGTACATCCCGACATCGGCCCATTGCGGCGGTCCCATGCGCCGATCGAGGTAGAAGAACATTCCGACGGGAGCGCCAAAGAACTCGTAGTTGCGCGCGAACTGGCGGAGGCGGCCGAGCTTGTCCTCCCGAGCCACGTTGATGGTGGCGTACATGTCCTCGCCGCACTTGTAGCGTCGCGAGCGGTACGGCTCCCAGAGGTTCGCCGGGTAGATCTCGTACTCCGAGCCCTCGCCGGTCGGTTGCGCATGCAGCCGGGCACGAACGCGCGCGAGCAGATCGGCGAGCGCTGTCCCCGACAAGGCATACACGTGCCAGGGCTGCAGGTTGCCGCCCGACGGCGCCTGGCGCGCCGCATCGAGGATCGCTCGTACGGTCGATTCCGGGATCGGGGTCGGCAGGTAGGCGCGGCAACTGAAACGTGAGGCGATGGCTTCCGGGACGTTCACTTTGGATACTCTTGACCGGGGCCCTGGATGGCTGGGTCTTCGGCCGTGCAGGTTGCCCGATATGCACGCAAACGTACAACTGGCAGCGAACGAATGACCCGTGCCTACAAGGTCCTGCTGCTGGCAGCCCTGTACCTCGCACAGGGCCTGCCCTACGGATTCTTCACGCAGGCCCTGCCGGTGCTGCTGCGCGACGCCGGCTATTCCCTGAAGGCGATCAGCGCGACGAGCCTCCTGTTCCTGCCCTGGGCGCTCAAGTTCCTGTGGGCACCGTTCGTGGACCACCGCGGCACGCGCAAGCAATGGTTGTTGCCACTGCAGCTCGCCGCGTTCGCCGGTGCCCTGGCCTTGTCACAGGTCGACCTCGGCCACGGCTTCGTCGTCGTGCTCATCGCCGCGTTCCTCTTCAATCTCATTGCGGCCTGCCAGGACGTGGCGGCCGACGGGCTTGCGGTGCGCATTCTCGACCCGCGCGAGCGCGGCCTCGCGAACGGCATACAGGTCGGCGCTTACCGCATCGGCATGATCCTGGGAGGCGGACTGCTGCTCTGGGTGTTCGCGAAGGCCGGCTGGGCGACGATGTTCGCCTGCATGGCGGGGCTGATCGCGCTGACGGTCCTGCCGGTGCTGCCGCTGCGCGAGCCGCCGCGAGACCAACCCGCGGCAGGACCGGCGACCTCGACCGCCCGGCTCGCGCTCGGGTGGATACGGCGGCTCGGGGTCCCGGGCGTCATGCCGTTCATCGTGCTCATCTGCGGCTACAAGTTCGGCGACTCCATGGTCGCCTCGCTCATCGGCCCGTTCATGCGCGACTCGGGCTTGAGCAAGGAACTGATCGCGCTGATGAAAGGTACGGTGGGTTCGGTCACGGCGCTCGCCGGTGCGGCGATCGGCGGCTGGTTCGCGTTCCGCGCCGGGCGTCGCGCGGCGCTCCTCGTGTGCGGGCTCATGCAGACCGCGAGCCTCGCGTTCTACGTCGCGGCGGCGTTCGGGATCGGGGGACTCGCGATGTTCTGGGCTGGCACGGTCGCAGAGCACCTGCTGGGCGGCATGGCGACGGTCGCGCTCTTCACGCTGATGATGGACGCATCGGACCCCGAGCACGCCGGTACCGACTACACGCTGTACGCAAGTGCGATCGTGGTCGCGATGGGGCTCGCGAGCGTCACCGGGGCCGTAATCGCGGACGCGGCCGGCTACGCGCCGACGTTCGTCCTCGGACTGCTGCTGTCGGCTGCCGGCTGCCTCGCGCTCGTCGCGGCGCTCGACGCGCGCCGTGGTCCCGGGCGCCTCGATCCCGTATGGGTTGCGGGCGCGTGAGGTTCGGACAACCCCGGCAGGGCGCCTCTGCTAACCTTCGCGCATGCAGCACTTGAAGGAACT
>JAGOXN010000241.1 GCA_018059685.1 Steroidobacteraceae bacterium
CATGCGCGTCGACACGCGGACGCTGTTCCGCCTGCGCCAGGTCTCGAATGCCGGGTCGATCATGGCGGGCGCGGTGTACAACGGCCCGCACGCGGCTAACGCGATTGCGGCGATGTTCATCGCGACGGGGCAGGACGTCGCGAACGTGGCCGAGTCGCACGCCGGCATCACCTACGCCCAGCTGCTCGACAACGGCGACTACTACTGGTCGATCACGCTGCCGTCGCTGATCGTCGCGACCTATGGCGGCGGCACCGGACTGCCGACCCAGCGCGAATGCCTCGAAGTGCTCGGCTGCTACGGGCAGGGCAAGGCCGACAAGCTCGCGGAGATCGTCGCGGGCGTGGTGCTCGCGGGTGACGTCTCACTGGGCTCCGCGGTGATCGCCGGCGACTGGGTCACGAGCCACGAGCAGCTGGGGCGCAATCGGCCCTGAGGGTTCCGGGGGCCGACTAAGTGGCCGGCATGCGTGAGGTTCGCCCTCGGCGGCGCGGGACCCGAAGACCTTCCTGCACTCCGGCCCGGAACGGGTTCAGGACCCTCAGACCGGATATGACCATTCCATCCTGGAGATCGTCGGTCAGCCAGCGGCGGGCCGTCAAGTGCTTCACGCGATCCGTCGGATCGCGCGCACAGACCCAGACGTTCGTGTCAACGAACACCGGGCCTTGCATCGAGGTCCTCGCGTCTCGGGTATGGCTCATCCGGCCTGCGCAGAGGCCGCAGTGTCTGCGCCAGGCAGGCGTGCCTGGCGGAATCGTACTGGCGCGACGATCGCATCTGCTCCGCCAGCAGGTCGCCGAGGAACCGCGACACGCTGGTTCGCATCCCTGCGGCACGCACGCGCACCCACTCCGCCGTTTCGTCGCCGAGCTTCACCGTCACGTTTCGCATGGACCGAGTCAGCACGAAGTTCGTGCTGACACCGCATGTGGTGGCACCCGGCTGCTCCACGGCCTTTCCTTCTCGAGCTGCGACGCGAGGCGGAAGAGGGATGCCTCGTCACCGATCCTGGCCGTGAACAGCAGGCCCATCGGCAATCCGTCTTCGGTCCAGTGCAGCGGCAGCGACATCGAGGGCTGGCCCGTGACGTTCGCCACCATCGTGAACGGCGCGGCTTCGAAGACCGGTGCGAAGGCCTCGACGACCTTCGACCGCTGGCTGAGAAGCGCCCCCGCGGGCAGGGCGGCGAGCAGCCTGAGTCCCTGGCGCTGAAGCGTCGAAAGCTCGAAGGCACCGATCGGCAGCGGGGGCACGCCGACCGTCGGCGTGAGCAGGACGTCGAAGCCCGCGGACCACGCGAGCCACTGGCGCGAGAATGCCTGCATGGTCCAGAGTGCGGTCGCCACGTCCACGGCCGATTGCGCCTCACCCATTTTCGCCAGGATCCAGGTCGCGAGTTCGACGTCGTCGCTCTTGGCCTCGCGACCGACGAGCGTCTGCGCCAGCCGCAGCGTCGCTGCCACGTCGGCCGAGACGAGCGATGCATAGCATTCGATGAAGGACTCGGGCGGCAGTGGCAGCCGGACTTCGACCACCTCGTGCCCGAGCCGGCCGAGCGCGGCGCTCGTCGTCTCGAGCGCCCTGCGGTTCTCCGGATGCAGGGCCTGCGCGAGTCCGGGGTCGCAGCTGAATGCGATCCGAAGCCGCCCGGGCGCGGTGGTCGTCTCCTGCAGGAACGGGCGATCAGGCGCGGGCAGCTTCATGAGCTGCTGCGGATAATCGCCGGCCGTCGCATCGAGCAATGCGGCCGAGTCGCGCACGGTGCGCGTCACCACGTGCTCGCCGATGAAGCCCCACCAGAGGTCGGGTGCCTGCGGACCGGTCGGATTGCGGCCACGGCTCGGCTTAAGGCCCACGAGTCCGCAGTTCGAGGCCGGTGTGCGGATCGACCCGCCACCGTCATTGGCGTTCGCCGCCGGCAAGATGCGCGCCGCGACCGCGGCGGCCGACCCGCCGCTCGAGCCGCTGGACGTGCGCCCGAGGTTCCAGGGATTGCGCGTCGGGCCGAAGAGCTCCGGTTCGGTGACGTTCGAAACGCCGAACTCGGGCGTATTGGTCTTGCCGAAGATGACGAGACCGGCGGCCTTGTAGCGACGCGTGAGTTCCTCGTCCCCGGCCGGCACGTAATCCCTGAATAACCGCGACCCACAACGCATCGGCTCCCCGGCGTACGCTGTCATCAGGTCCTTGATGAGGAACGGAACGCCGCGGAACGGGCCATCGGGCAGGCCCGCGGCGATCGCGCCCCGCGCACGGGCTTCCATGAGGTGGATGATCGCGTTGACCTGCGGATTGACCGCGGCGGTGCGTGCGAGAGCCTCGTCGAGGAGCTCGGTCGGGCTCGCCCTGCCGCGACGGACGAGGTCCGCGAGGCCGACCCCGTCGTAGCTTCCGTATTCCTGAAATCCCAAGATCGACTCCCATGCTTCCGGTCGCGTGATGATGTACGCGCGCGGCCTCGCTTGCCAGCCGGCCGCAGTGCGCCGACACTCCGCATCCGTATCCACACGCTGCACGACTTTGGACGCATGATGATCTGCATCACCCGATTCGCACTCGTGGCCCTGTCGCTGACGGGTCCGACCACGGCGATCGCCGCGTGGCGCGCCCCGGCCAGCGTCGACGGCGCCCGCATCGTCGCCGCGGATACCGAACCCCAGAACTGGCTCGCACACGGCCGGACCTACGGCGAGCAGCGCTACAGTCCGCTCGCGAAAGTAAACGACGGCAACGTCGCGCAGCTCGGCCTCGCATGGTCGTACGCGACCGGCACCACGCGTGGCCTCGAGGCGACGCCGATCGTCGTCGACGGCACGATGTACACGACCGGCGTCTGGAGCGTGGTCTACGCACTCGATGCGAAGACCGGCCGCGAACTGTGGAAATACGACCCCGAGGTGCCACGCGAGTGGGGCCGTTACCTCTGCTGCGATGCGGTCAACCGCGGTGTCGCGCTGTGGAAGGGCGCAGTCTATTTCGGCACGCTCGACGGCCGCCTCGTGTCGCTCGACGCGAAGAGCGGCGCGAAGCGCTGGGAAGTCGACACGATCAACCGGACGGCGCCCTACAGCATCACGGGCGCACCCCGCATCGTAAAGGGCAAGGTGCTGATCGGTAACGGCGGCGCGGAGTACGGAGTGCGTGGTTACCTGTCGGCGTACGACGCGGAGACCGGTAAGCTCGCGTGGCGCTTTTACACGGTGCCCGGCAATCCGAAGAACGGCTTCGAGAACCCGGCGCTCGAGCAGGCCGCGAAGACCTGGAATGGCGAGTGGTGGATCGGCGGCGGCGGCGGCACGGTCTGGGACTCGATGGCCTACGATCCCGAGCTCGACACCCTGTACGTCGGGACGGGGAATGGCTCGCCTTGGGCGCGCGACATCCGCTCACCGGGCGGTGGCGACAATCTGTTTCTGTCGTCGATCCTCGCGCTCGACCCGAACACCGGGCGCCTCAAGTGGCACTACCAGACGACGCCCGCCGACGACTGGGATTACACGGCGACCCAGCACATCATCCTCGCCGACCTCGAACTCGGTGGAGAGAAGCGCAAGGTGCTGATGCAGGCACCGAAGAACGGATTCTTCTACGTTCTCGACCGTGTCACGGGCGAACTGCTCTCGGCCGACAGGTACATCCCGGCGACCTGGGCGACCCACGTCGACATGAAGACCGGCCGCCCGGTCGAAACGCCCGAGGCCAGTTACAGCAGGGAAACGCGGCTCATCATCCCGGCGCCGTTCGGCGGCCACAACTGGCACCCGATGGCCTACAACCCCAGGACGGGCCTGGTCTACATCCCGGCGATGCAGCCCATGGGGATCTATCCCCTGTCGCAGGACTTCAAGGCGACCGGCAAATACGAGCGCCGCGACCTGTTCTGGAACCTGGGAATCGACTGGGGTGTCTGGTACGACACCGTCGGCGCGCTGATGCAGAAACTCGGTGGCCCACTGCCACCCGATCGCGGCTACCTCAAGGCCTGGGACCCGGTGCGGAAGCAGACCGTGTGGGAAATCGAGCACCCGGCCTTCTGGAACGGCGGGCTGCTCACGACCGGCGGCAATCTCCTGTTCCAGGGAACGGGCGACGGCCGGTTCGTCGCCTATGCGGCGGACAGCGGAAAAATCCTGTGGGCCATGCCGACGATGGTGGGAATCATCGCGCCGCCGGTGACCTACGAGGTGGACGGCGAGCAGTATGTCGCAGTGATGGCGGGTTATGGCGGTTCGGGTCCGCTCGCCGCCGGCGACCCGCGCACGATGGTCTCGGCCAGCCACCTGAACGAAGGCCAGGTCCTGGCTTTCAAGCTCGGTGGCAAGGCGACAATGCCTCGCATCGCCGAGAGGAACGCGTCGATTCCGGAGCAACCGAAGATCGAGGCGACGGACGCGCAGCTCGCGAACGGCAGCCACAAGTACACCTCGACCTGCATGGTCTGCCACGGCGCACTGGTCATTTCGGGCGGAGTGATCCCGGACCTTCGCATGCTCACGGCCGGGAAGCACTCGATCTTCAAGGACATCGTCTACGACGGCGTGATCCACGGCGCCGGCATGCCGCGCTTCGGCGACCTGCTCTCCGAACAGGACGTTCGCGACATCCACGCCTACATCGTCTCGCGCGCGAACGAGGA
>JAGOXN010000242.1 GCA_018059685.1 Steroidobacteraceae bacterium
GCTATGCGATCGAGGGCCAGCGCATCATCGAGCAGGGTCTTGCGGCGAACATGTTCCAGGGTGAGGAGCTGAGTCGTGCCCAGCGCACGCTCGAGTCCGCCAAGCGCGCGGCGGACAAGGAGCGGGTGGCCCTCGCCAAGGCGGCCGGCACGCTCGCGGCCGCCCGAACCGGTCAGGACATGGTGGCCGTCGGCAAGCTGTATTTCAGCGCCGGCGAGTACGCCCAGGCCGCGGATGCGCTCCGCAAGGGTATCGCCAAGGGTGGCGTCGCCGATGGCGATGCGTCGAACATGCTGCTCGGCATCGCGCTCGTCCGCCAGGGCAAGAACGCCGAAGCCATCAAGGCTTTCGATGCGGTCAAGGATCCGAAGACCGCCGAAGTCGCGCGCCTCTGGAAGCTGAAGGCCCGCTAGACATCATGACCCGTCCTCGCGGGTCATGATGACGGAATCTGCTCAGCCGCCCTCGGGCGGCTGAGCCGTTTCGGCAGGCGCTGTCGCGGCAGGGGGCGTGGCCGAGGCATCGAGGTAGAGCTTCCAGTACCGGGTCACCTCGGCGAGCTTCGGATCCTTGACCGCGTCGAACGCGGCGCGTGCCTCGGCCGGCTTGTCCATGCGCGCAAGAGCGATGCCGAGCAGCGCATTCGCGTCGTCCGCGTCGCTCACCCCACCCTTGGCGAGTCCCTTCTGGATTGCCTCGGCCGCTTTCGCATGGTCGCCGACGCTGAAATAGAGTTTGCCGACGCTGACCATTTCGTTACCGCTCTTCGCGGCGGCCAGTGCCTGGGCGGCCCCGGGGAGTTCCTTGCGGTCAGCTTCGGCGCCGGAACGGGCGCGGGCCAGTTCCGACTCGGCCCGCGTGCGCGCATCGCCCTGGAACAGGTTGGCCGACATGCCACGCTCGAGGATTCCCTTCGCCTCCGTCGGGTAGCCGCCGGTGACGAGTACACTCGCCATCTCGGAGTATTCCTCGGCCTTGTCGAGCGTACGGGTGTCGTCCATGAGCCGGTAGAGGGCGCGCATCTCGCGGTCGCCCTTGGTCAGGTACAGCTGGTTCGTCAGGAGATCCTCCCAGTACTTCGGCTGGGGGTAGTGCTGCACCAGTGCCTCGAGCGCCTTGACCGTCGCGGCCCGGTCCTTCATCTCGTAGCTGCTGCGGAGGTCGAGCAACAGGAGTTGCTCGCTCGGCTGCGCCTTGCCTGCCGTGAGCTTGGCGACGGCAGCGCGCGTACCGGCAAAGTCCTTCTGCATGTAGTACGCCTGTGCGACCAGCACGCCGATGTCTTCGTCCCCTGGGGCCAGTCCGAGGTACCTGTTGCCGAACTCGACGGCCTTCGGGTAGTTCTGCGTCTGGTAGTTGAGTTGCGCCAGGGCCTTGGTCCGCTGCGGCATGTCCGCGGGCGGCACGAATCCGGATCCGACGGCTCGTTCGAGCGTCGCCGCTGCACCGGCATAGTCCTTCTTCTGCAGGAGGATGTACCAGCCGAGTTCGTCGACCATGAAGGCCTCGTAAGGCGACTTGGGCTCGATGGCTCGTGCCCCTTCCAGGTTCGCGAGTGCCTCGTCCCAGTTCTTGGCATTGATCGCTTCCTGGGCGGCGCGGAGCGGCTTGGCAATCTTGGCCCCGAGCTTCTGACCTTCCGCAGCCGCCGCAGCCTTTGGAAGCAGCATACTGCCCGTCACGCTCGCCAGACCCGCCGCGGCGAGCGCTGCCATCAGAACCAGGTTTGCCTTCTTCATCGTCGTCCTCGTAGTCCTGCCCACAGACGGCCTGAAGCGCTATTCTAACGCGTCGCGCGAAACTGTCCGGCCAA
Source organism: Steroidobacteraceae bacterium (assembly GCA_018059685.1). GTDB lineage: Bacteria > Pseudomonadota > Gammaproteobacteria > Steroidobacterales > Steroidobacteraceae > RPQJ01. The sequence continues at coordinate 1,814 of JAGOXN010000242.1, forward strand.
AAGCGGAAGCCTCGCCGAAACTGCTAGAGTGATGCCCTCGCAGCCTGACGAGGGGGACCGACGCGGTGACCTACGCAGCCATCACCGGCTGGGGCAAGTGCCTGCCCCCTGCCACGCTCACCAACGACGATCTCGCCACGTTCCTCGATACCAACGACGAGTGGATCACGAGCCGTACCGGCATTCGTGAGCGGCGCATTACCCACGTGTCCCTGGAGGAACTTTCGTACGTGTCGTCGATGCGGGCGCTTGCGGCCGCAGGGCTCGATCCCGGTGCGGTGGAACTCATCGTGTTCGGTACCTGCAGCTTCGACGACCAGGTTCCGAACCAGGCCTCGGGCCTGCAGGTGCGCCTCGGCGCGAAGCGCGCCGCGTCGATGGACGTGAACACCGCCTGCACGAGCTTCCTGTACGCTCTCAGCACCGCAAACGCGCTCATCCGCAACGGCGTCGTGCGCAATGCACTGGTCATTGGCGGCGAACGTATCACCTCGTTCCTGGACTGGCGGAACCGGGGCGTGTGCGTGCTGTTTGGCGACGGCTGTGCATCAGTGGTTCTCGAGGCGACGGATCGCGAGGAGGGCGTGCTCGCGGAACGGCTCGGCTGCGACAGCGACGCGCGTGACACGCTGGTGGTGGAGGGCATGGGCGGCCGTTACACCAACATCGGCCGATTCAACGGCGACACTGTCTGGATCTTCGAGGGACAGGAGATCTTCAAGCGGGCGGTGATCGGGATGTCGGGCGCCTGTGCGGACGTACTCGCTTCACGTCACCTGACGCCCGAGGACGTGAGCCTGGTCATTCCGCACCAGGCCAACCTGCGCATCATCGATGCGGTTGCGAAGCGCGCCGGCGTACCCATGGAGCGCGTGTTCGTCAACGTCCAGCGTTACGGCAACATGTCCGCGGCGACCGTGCCGGTTGCCCTCGTCGAGGCGCTCGAGGAAGGTCGGGTCCACGCCGGCGACCTGCTGCTCATGCCCGCGTTCGGGGCGGGGCTCACCTGGTGTGCCCATCTGGTCCGCTGGGGCGAGCGGGTGACGCCGAAGCAGACGTCCGACGTCGAGCTGCCGCCTTGCGAGAAGACGGCGCTCGAGCTGGTGCAGGAGCTCATCCGCGCGAAGCGCCACGAAGCCTGAGCACGAGACTCGCGCGCCACCCGCTCGGCGACCCAGGCCGCGAAGGCGCAACGGATGCCACCGGAGCGCAAGGCTCTCCTGCAGATCCATTGCTGCGTCCTGCTGTGGGGTTTCACGGCCATCCTCGGCAAGCTGATCAGCCTGCCGGCCCTGGAGCTCGTCTGGTGGCGCATGACGATCGTCGTCGCCGTCCTGCTTGCGTGGCCGCGCGTCCGGCGGGAACTGCGGCGGACCGACCGCCACAGCATCGCGATCTTCGCGGGAATCGGCATCGTCGTGGCGCTGCACTGGCTCACCTTCTACGCAGCCATCAAGCTCGCGAATGCCTCGGTCGCCGTGACCTGCATGGCGATCGGCCCGATCTTCATGGCGTTCACCGAGCCGTGGATCGCGCGGCGGCGCTTCGATCTCCGCGAACTGGTGGTCGGAGTCGCGGCCCTGCCCGGCGTCGCACTCGTGGTCGGAGGCACGCCGGGAGCCATGCGGGCCGGCCTGGCCCTTGGAGTCCTGTCGGCGTTCCTCGTCGCAATTTTCGGCTCGCTCAACAAACGTCACGTCGAGCGCGCGGGACCGCTGGTCATCACCGGCGTGGAACTTGCCGCAGGGACGCTGTTCCTTACCCTCGTGGCACTGGCCTGGACGCACGAGGGCCCGCTGATGCCGCTGCCCGGCGCGCGGGACGCAGGTTTCCTGGCGATCCTGGCGCTCGGCTGCACGCTGTTGCCGTTTGCCGTCTCGCTGGAGGCGCTGCGGCACACGAGCGCCTTCACGGCGCAGCTGGCCGTGAGCCTCGAGCCTGTCTATGCGGTGATCCTCGCGATCCTGCTGCTCGGCGAGCAGCGGCAGCTGACGTGGACCTTCTACGTTGGCGTGCTGGTGATCGTCGGCGCCGTACTGATACACAGCTACATCAGGCTTCGAAGCCCTGCACCCTGACGGCCGTCGAGGGCCGGGACGCGATGCGACGTCGGCGGGCGCGCTGCAACCGCCAGCCGAGCAGGAGGCAGAGTGCGAGCGAGTAGAGAGCAGGCTCCCGCCAGTCCGCCTTGACCTGCCACCAGAAGTGCACGCAGCCGAGGACCGCGACGACGTAGACGAGGCGGTGCAGTCGATGCCAGCGACGGCCGAGCCGTCGCATCGAGCGCTGCGTCGACGTCACCGCGAGCGGCACCAGCAGTACGAACGCCGTGAAGCCCACGGTGATGTAGGGTCGTTCGGCGATGTCGGCGAGGATCGACTTCGTGTCGAACCACTGATCGAGCACGAGCCAGTTGAGGAAATGCAGGGCGAGATACGTGAACGCGTAGAGCCCCAGCATCCGGCGCAACTGCACCAGCCAGGGCTTGCGCAGTTCAACCGCGAGCGGCGTGATGCAGAGCGTGGCGAGCAGCAGCCGCAGGCCCCAGTCGCCGAGCCGGTCCATGAGCTCGTCGACGGGATTCGCGCCCAGGTCGACGCTACCGATCCCGAAGGCACGCGCAGCGAGCCACGCGAGCGGCAGGCCGCAGGCGATAAAGAGGAGGGGCTTCAGGGCGCGGCGCAAGGCACTGGCCTCAGAAGTTGGCGACAAGGTCCAGGCCCCTGTACAGCCCGGCGACCTGTTCGGCATAACCGTTGAACATCAGGGTTGGCTGGC
>JAGOXN010000243.1 GCA_018059685.1 Steroidobacteraceae bacterium
GTTCTCCGGCGGGCAGAAGCAGCGGATCGTCATCGCGATGGCACTCGCCCTCGGCCCGTCGGTGCTGCTGGCCGACGAGCCGACGACCGCGCTCGATGTCACCGTGCAGGCCGAGATCCTCGACCTGCTGCGGCGTCTTCGCGACGAGACCGGCACGGCGATCGTGCTCATCACGCACAACATGGGCGTCGTCGCCGATCTCGCCGACCGCGTCGCGGTCATGCTGAACGGCGAGGTCGTCGAGACGGCGCCCGTCGTCGAGCTGTTCGCCGCGCCGCAGCACGAGTACACGAAGCGCCTGCTCGCCGCCGTGCCGCGCGTGCAGCTGGTCGACCGGCCGCTGCCCGCATCGGCGGATGCCACGGCGACGCCGGTCGTCGAGGCGAAGGGTCTCGTGATCGAGTATCCCGGCCGGCTCGGCAGCCCGACGTTCCGCGCCGTGCAGGGCATCGACTTCTCGATCCGACCCGGCGAGGTGCTGGGGCTCGTCGGCGAGTCGGGCTCCGGCAAGACGACGATCGGGCGGGCGATCGCGGGCCTCACGCCCGTTGCCGGCGGGTCGCTGCGGGTGCTCGACACCGAGATGAACGGGGTGCGGGAGCGGCAGTTCCGGCGACGCCGCAAAGACCTCGGGTTCGTCTTCCAAGACCCGGCGACGAGCTTCAACCCGCTCCTGACGATCGCGCAGTGCGTCGCCGAGCCGCTGATCGTGCACGGCGGGGCACGGAGCGCGGCCGACGCGCGGGACAAGGTCGACGAGCTGCTCGAGGCGGTGCAGCTGCCGAAAGCGTATGGCGACCGCTTCCCGCACGAGCTGTCGGGCGGGCAGCGTCAGCGCGCGTCGCTCGCGCGTGCGCTGGCGCTCGACCCGAAGCTGCTCGTCGCTGACGAGCCGACGAGCGCCCTCGACGTGTCGGTGCAGGCGCGGGTGCTCGACCTCTTCGCCGAGCTGCAGGACCGGTTCGGGTTCGCGACGCTGTTCATCACGCACGATCTGGCCGTCGTCGACATGCTCGCGCACCGCGTGATCGTGCTGCACCAGGGCCGGATCGCCGAGGAGGGACCGACCGCCGAGGTGCTCGGCAACCCGCACGACGACTACACCCGCCGGCTCATCGCCTCGCTCCCCGTCCCCGATCCGACGCTGCAGGCCGAGCGCCGCGAGGCCTGGCGGGCGGAGCAGGCCCAGCGGGGCTGAGGGCTGGGGTCGGGGCTGTTGCCCTGGCATCCACCCCCTCACCGACGCAGGAGAAATCACCGAGGCAGGACGGATGTCGGGGCAAACGTCCTGCCTTCGTGATTTCTCCTGCCTCCGTGATGCGGGTCGCGGGGCGACCCCGCGGTCAGCGCGCCGCCGGCTGAGCCCGCGCGATCACCTGGTCGCCGATCCAGCGCCGGTACCGGTCGGGCTGCCATCCGCTCTGGGCGACGAGCTGCTGGTATCCCTCCGGCGACATCAGGAAGGACAGCTCGTCGGCCAACGCGTCGGGGTCTCCCTGAGCCGGGATGACGCTCCGCCGAACAAGCTCGGCGACGAGTCGGCGGTAATCCGCTCTGCGCATTCTAGGTGGGGGTGAGGGGGTCAAGTCCGCCGGCGATCAGGAGCATGCGGAGCCGGTAGTTGTCGTAGTTGGTGAAGCCGCGGGCGATCCGGCGGGCGAGTTCGATGAGCCCGTTCACGGCCTCGGTGCCTCCGTTGGATGAGCGTCCTGTCGCCCAGTAGGCCAGGAACGCGGCTCGCCACTGGGTGAGGGTGCGGCCGAGGCGGGCGATTTCGGGGATCGGGCAGGACGGGAACGATTCGAGAACCTTCTCGGCGATCTTGTGCCCTTCGACCAGGTTGGGGTGCCGGTAGGCGTCGCGGAGCTGCTGGGCGGCGTGCCAGGCGACTTCAACTTCAACGTGCTCCTCTCTCGTCGCGAACGCCGCGTCGAGCCGGGACCGCTGCCTGTCGGTGAGGCGCTCCCGTCCGGCGCGGAGGATGTTGCGGATCCCGTAGAGCGGATCTCCCTTGCGGCCGCGATGGCCGAGGGTGTCTTGCTGGACGCGGCGACGGACGTCATCAACCGCGGCGGTGCCGAGCTTGACGACGTGGAACGCGTCCAGCACCGCGGTCGCGTCGTCGAGTTCGTCGTCGAGGGCCTTCTTGTAGCCGGCGAACGGGTCAAGAGCTGCGATCTTCACCCCGGCACGGAACTGCTCGTCCCGCTCCTTGATCCAGTCTGCGTACGCCTTCGAGGATCGACCTGGCACCAGGTCCAGCAGTCGCGCCCGCACGCGTCCCGTGGCGTCTCGGGTCAGGTCGACCATCCCGGTCAGCTCCTTCGGACCGCGCCCGCCGTCGGCGACGGGCTTCGTGGACACGTGATGCCACAGGTGCTCGTCCACGCCGAGCACTTCGACGCCATCGAACCGGCCAGGGTCCTGCTCGCGGCGCTGCAACTCGGCCTCCACGTGCGTCCAGACCGTGCGCCACGCGACGCGCAGCTGCCGAGCGACACCGCGCACTGACGCGTTCTCGCGGCGCATCTGCGCCACCGCCCACGCCACCGCGCGAGCCGTCAGCGCTTTGTTCGCCGCCGCGACGGCCGGGTTCTGCTCCGTGAATGAGCGCACCCCGCACCCGTCCTGGCGACACCGCCAGCGGCGCTTGCGCCACCGGACCCGAACCGGAGTACCGCCCATCGGGGCGTCCGTCAGAACGAGCACCTTCCGTCCCGCCGACTCCGCGACCACTCCGCACTCAGGGCAGCCGACCGGACCCGGCGGCGACTCGGCATCGATCACGAGCACGCCATCGCCGCGACGCTCGACCCCGGCCACCCGGAGCCCGTCGAGTCCGACGAGCAGGTCGCAGCGATCACAGTAGACAGCAGAACATGGGCGCGCGGCGGCGCAGCGCGTAGCATCAGGCACGGGTCGAGGTCTCCGGACGAACAGGTTGCTTGGTCGCTACCGATCCTCCGGGCCTCGACCCACCTCACCCCGTCACGCCACGCCCGAGCGCCTCACCCCACCCAGAATGCGCAGAGCCTTCCCGGCTCTTCGGACATTCGGTGGGGGTGAGGCTCGCCGGGTGAGGTTCGGCGGGTAGGGGTCGAGGTCCCCGAGGATCAGTAGCTCCAACTGCTGCTCCAACCGAGGACCTCGACGTGTCTCACGATAGTTCGGGGTGCGCTGACGCGTGCTCTGCCGCCTGCCCGTGTTCCCGCTGCGACTTGCTGCTCGGCCTCGATGGGGTCCATGTCGAGGACGTTGACCGCCGTGACGGGCTGCTGATCGTGACCGTCTCGAGCCCGGCGGCACCGACCGGCTGCCCGTCGTGCGGGGTCGTCGCGACCGGCCGCGGACGTCGCCGACGGGTGCTTCATGATGTGCCCGGCGTGACGCGGGTGCGGATCGTGTGGCGGCAGCGGGTCTGGCGGTGCGACGAGGTGGGATGCGTGCGACGGACGTTCGTGGAGCAGCTCCCGGGTCTGGTGGCCCGGCGCGGGTCGATCACCACGCGCGCCGTCGGCTGGGCGATCGGGCAGCTGCGCCGCGAGCACGCCACCGTGCACGGTATCGCCCGTCAGCTCGGAACGTCGTGGAAGACGGTGTGGCGGGCCGTCGAGCCCGAGCTGGTCAAACTGGCTGAGGACGAGTCCCGGTTCGAGAACGTCACCACCCTCGGCGTCGATGAGCACATCTGGCATCACACAGACCCCCGAAAGCGCGGCCCGAAGGAGCTGACCGGGATGGTCGATCTCAGCCGCGACAGCACCGGAAAGACGCGGGCCAGGCTGCTCGACCTCGTGCCCGGCCGCTCCGGGAAGGCCTACGCGTCCTGGCTCGCCGAACGCGGCGAAGCGTTCCGGCAGAACGTGAAGGTCGCAGCTCTTGACCCGTTCGCCGGCTACAAGACCGCGATCGACGACAAGCTCGAAGACGCCACGGCCGTGCTGGACGCGTTCCACGTCGTCAAGCTCGGCACCGCCGCCGTCGACGAGGTCCGCCGCCGCGTCCAGCAAGACACCCTCGGGCATCGCGGTCGGACCGGCGACCCGCTCTACGGGATCCAGACCATCCTCCGCGCCGGCGCCGAGAACCTCACCGAGAAGCAGCGGACCAGGCTCGCGGCAGCGATCGAGGCCGACCCCGCGCACGACGAGGTGTTCGTCGCATGGCAGTGCGCCCAGCAACTGCGTTCCGCCTACCACCAGAAGGACCTCGCCGAGGGGCGGCGGATCGCCGAGAAGGTCGTCGACACATTCCACACCTGCCCGATCCCCGAGATCGCCCGCCTCGGCCGCACCCTCCGCCGCTGGCGAGCCGCGTTCCTGGCCTACTTCACGACCGGACGATCATCGAACGGCGGCACTGAGGCCGTGAACGGGATCATCGAACTCCACCGCCGCCTCGCCCGCGGCTACCGCAACCGCGACAACTACCGGCTCCGCATGCTCCTCGCCGCCGGCGGCCTCACCCCATGACCCCCACCGAATGTCCGAAGAGCCCGCAAACGGGCCGAGACCGCGCTGATCACCGTTGTCGCGGATTGCTATCTCGCCGGAGTGAGCACCCGCCGGATGGACAAACTGGTGAAGAC
>JAGOXN010000244.1 GCA_018059685.1 Steroidobacteraceae bacterium
CCGTCGTGGTCGAAGGATGAGGCGATCGCGACCAGGTTCGCCAAGATCGGCGCAGGTAAGTTCAGACCGCTGCGACCAATGCCATCGGCTTAACGTGCTTTATTCTCCGTTTTCTGAGACGACCCCGACTTCGCCAGCGGCAAGGGCAAGGTCGGCGTGCGCGACCGTCGTACGCTCGCCAAGATCGCCGAATGGGACACGCACGGCCTCGACCCGCACCAGCTCCTGCTCGACGGCCAGGGCCACCTCTTCGTCGCCAACGGCGGCATCCCGCGCACCTTGCAGGACCGCAAGGTCGACATCCATCGCATGGACGCCTCGCTGGCGCGCATCGACACGGCGAACGGGCAACTGCTCGGCGAGTGGAAGGTCGCCGATCCGCGCCTGAGCCTGCGCCACATGGCCTGGAGCCGACCGCCACAGGACCCCGACGCCCTGCTCGGCATCGCGATGCAGGCCGAGCACGACCTCGAGGCCGACCGCCGCCGCGCGCCCATCCTCGCGGTGTTCGACGGCAAGACATTGGACATACCAACCCGCGAGAACGATGGCATCGGCTACGCCGGCGACATCGCGCCCGCGCTCCACGACGGTTTCGCGCTGTCCAGCCACCAGGCCGACGTCGCCAACCTGTGGCACCCGGGCCTGCCCGACAAGATGCGGCCGATCATCCAGTTGAAGGCAGCCTATGCGCTCACCGGCTGGCACGGACCCGCGGAGGGTGGCGGCATCCTGGTGGCTACAGCGTATGGCCTCGGTCACTGGCACCCGAGCACGCCGCCGAACCTGCTCGCCTGGCCCGAACCGATGGCGCTCGACAATCACTGGATCCTGATCGAGGAGGCATGATCCCGGCACCGCCCGGAACCCGTCGGCAGGCGCGGCAACCACTCTGAATTCATCTCCACCGCCCTGCCGCGCGCACCTAGCCGGCCAAACCTCAACTGCTACCGCGACGGCACTGGGCAAGACCTTAACCACGACTGTCATCGATCGACCGTGCCACCTGCCCACGATCAACGCGACGGCCGGCACAGACGGCTGCGTGCCCAGTCTTCAAGCATCAAGCGCTCGTAGGGCAGGACCTCCCGGGAAAACTGAGCCCGCGTCGCGTTCCGGAGGTACTCCATGTCGGAGACCCGCTCGCGCTTCCCCGCGACGACCAGCCCGCGCCCGTCGGCGAGCGTCCAGTCGAGTTCCATCCTGGGCGGGCTGAGCTCGCGCAACACGCGTCGCTCCCCCGCGTCGGCGCGCATCCAGTCGGTCTCACCCGCAAGATCGACATCCAGCACGTCGACCGCGAGTCGGGCTCTCTCGCCCATGCATGGCTGTACGGCGCCCTTCAGGTGGCGCTCCAGGATCGCGAGCGTTCGAGCGCGCGAAGCCTCCGAGGCCCCAGCGTCCGCATAGCGCTCGGGATGGAGGAAGCGCACCTCCACCTCGGCGCTGGCCGTTGCGGACAACATCATCGACAGCACGGTCGCCGCGGATACGGAAAAGCTTTTCCAGGCATTCATCGGATCACTCCCAGAGCCATTCCACTCGAATGACATCGACTCCATACGACGTTCGTCAGTGCCGAAACACGCCGGATGGAGCCACCTGCGGTCGCCATCAGAAGCCAGCTCCGCTACTCCGGCACGTAGACGAAGGACCCGTCCTTCATCCGGTAAGCGACACCGGCCTTGGCCCCCTCTCCGCTGCCGATCTCGCCGCTGGCCTGGTAATGTTCGATGACCTCGCCCTTCTTCACGATCATCTCCATATTCGGCTGCCCCGGGTTCCTGATGATGGTGACCTCGTCGGTGGTGAAGGGGTTCATCGGATTGCTCGCGATCGCCAGCAACAGCGCAGCAATGATCACGAGGAACACGTCAATCAAATTGACGACGGAAAGGATGGGATCGTCAGCCTCGAGGTCGTCCATCAGGCGCAGGCTCATTGCACGCCCTCCGCAGCCAGCGGGGCGAGCGGGTCATCGTACGGCACGGCACCAGGCCCCCTTGCCACCGCGTGGCAGCCCCGCTTCTCGATGTCGGCCAGTTCGGTCGCCAGCCAGCGGCGGCGCACGCTGACGACCCAGTAGGTGATCGCCGAGGCGATCAGCGCCAGGATCACCGCGGAGAAGGCGATCATCAGGTTGCGGCTCACTTCCTGCAATTGCCCGTCGGAGAGCGCCATCAGGGCCGGCCCCATCGGGATCATGGTCGCGACCAGGCCAAGCATCGGCCCGACACGGGTGGCGATGCGCAGGGTCTCGAGCCGATGCACCGCAATCGCCTCGAGGTCGGTTACACCCAGGCCGGGGTCGCGACGAAGTGCAGCGTGGAGTTCCTGCGCCCTCGCATCTCCGCGCCGACGCTGCCTCGCCTGCATGAGGAAGCGGCCAAGGGCATGGAAGGAATAAAAGAACAGCAGGGTGACGAGCAGCAGCACCGGCAGCATGAAGAGCTGGCTCAGCCCATACATGGCGTTTTCGATCAGAAGGGAAAGGTTCATGTGTCCTCCGAGGTGAGTGGATGGTCGGGTTGTGAAAGTCGTTTGGGGTTGGCAAGTCCTACCACTTCCCCTCCACGGTCAGCAGCCAGGTCCTGTCGCCGCCGTCACGGCCAGCCAGCATCCAGCTGTCGCCCGCAGCGACGGCGAGACGGGTGCTGCGATCGCGGGCACCCAGCAGGTTCTCGCCCGCCAGTCGCAGGTCCACGCCGGGGGCGAGTTGGCGGCTGACATGCACGTCGACGCGTGTGCCGCTGCGGCTCGCCCCCTGCAGTTCGTCGGCACGCGCCGTTCGAGCCGCGTCACTGCGGCGAAGCTGGATGCCATAGCGCAGCGCGGCACCCGAAGGCGCATGCTCGTAGCCGAGGCTGGCCACATGGCGGGGCGTGTCGTTGGCGATGCGCCGGATGCCCAGTCGCGCATCGTCGACCTGCGTCTGCGGCAGGGTGAGGGTCGCGCGCAGGTTGCCGCCGGTCGGCAACAAGCCGCCGAGCACGGCGCCGTCGAGCCGTGCGCTGAGTTCAATGCCCCAGTGGCGGGCGTCACCGACGTTGCTTGGTCGCTCGACCCAGCGGCCGTTCTCTTCCGCCAGCGTGCGCTCGATGAAATTCCCGGTGCGACGGAAGTAGGCGTTGGCACCCAGCACGCTCTTGTCGCCACCAAGGTAGCGCTCGACACCGATCTCCAAGCGCTGGATGCGCTCCGCTGACAGCCCCGGCCGGCCGGCCAGGTCGGGTTCAAGCGGTGAGTTGACGCTCGCACTGCGGGTGACGACCGGACTGAGCTCATCCAGCTTGGGCGCGCGCAGGCCACTTCCGACGCTGGTGCGCAGCAGCCACGCCGGAGCGAATGCCCAACGCAATGCGAGCGAGGGTGACAAGGCCTCTGTATGCCGCTGCCCGCCGCCCGAACGCTGGCGCAGGCCGTCCAGGCGCAGGCCGCTGGTGAGCGTAAACGTGTCGCCGTCGGCGCCGCCGAAGGTCCATTCGTCCTGGAACCACGCCGCTGCGCTTGTTTCGCGCAAGTCATGACGGCGCAGCGCGAAGGCCGCATCCGATCCCGCCTCCTGCGCATCCCTGCGGCTGAGCACCCCACCCTCGAGCGCCCAGCTCAGCAGGTGGGCCCCCACTGCCTTGTCGAGCCGGGCCGAACCGGTGAACTCGCGCTCGCTGCGCTCGAGCGCCTCGACTGCGACCGTGCCCACGGCAGGCAGGCGACGGGTGTCCGTCCGACGGTCGCCATCCATCACCGCAAGCCGCAGCCCGAGCCGGCCATCGACGGACTCCAGCGGCATGCTGGCGTCGGCGCGCAGGCGCGCGATGCGCATGTCGCTGCGCTCGCGGTCGAGGCGGGTGTCGACACCGCCGGCGCTGACCTGCTGGCGCCGCCAGCCGTTGTTGAGATAGAGGCTTGGCCACAGAGCCAGACGCCGTTCGCCATCCTTCAAGGACAGCCGCGGGGACAGGATCAGTTCATCGACACGGTAGCGGCCCAGCGTACGTTCATCGGTCACGACGCCGGCCGGATCGCCGCGCATGCGCTGCTGGTCGACCGGCATGCGGTGGCGGTTGAACGTCACCGGCAGGGTCCACGCACGCTCGGCCACCCCGCCTTCGACACTACCGGTCAGCTGCAGATTGGGTTCGTCGCCGCGCACGCCCACGGTGGCCTTCAGCGAGCGGCTCGGCTTGGCCCGCGGCGCACGCACGACAAGGTTCACCACCACCTCGGCGGTGACGCCGAACTCGGCCGAGCCGCCGCGCATCAGTTCCACCCGCTCGAGCTCGCCAGCGGGCAGCCGGCCGACCACGGTAAGCGCGTGCCGCCCGCTCGCCGTGGGGCGCTCGCCATTGACGAGGATGAGCACCGAATCGCGCGCCATCCCGCGCGCCGAGGCCGAGGCGCCCTCCATGCCATCAGCGCCCCGCTCCAGGCCGGGCAGCTTGCGCAACACCTCGGACACCGACAGCCCGCCCAGGCTGGCGATGTCCTCGCGGTTGAAGACCACTTTCCGGCCAGCCGCATAGCGCTGCTCGGCGACCGCATCCATCAACGCCTCCACCTCCACCGCCTCCAGCTCGGTGTCAGCC
>JAGOXN010000245.1 GCA_018059685.1 Steroidobacteraceae bacterium
GTCGCGGGCCTGGCTTTACAACGCGCGGAAAACCGGCGCTATACTGCGCGTCCGCGGGTCAGGCCCCTGGGAAAGCAAGCCCCCAGCGCTCCTGCCCACCGTTCCAGCGAGTGATGCGGACTTGAGTCGGGTTAGTCTTTGTCTCACGGAGTGAGACAACTCGGGTCCCGTCCCGAAAGGCCGGCAGAACTGCCGGCCTTTCTTTTTTCCGCAACGGTCAGCGCGCCTCCCGGGCAACGGCCAGGGCACGCGCGAGATCGCGGACGAGATCTCCACCGTCCTCGATACCTACCGAAAGTCTCACGAGCGTGTCGGCGATTCCCGCGCGGGACCGTGCAGCTTCGTCCATCGCTGCGTGGGTCATGCTCGCCGGGTGTGCCACGAGGCTTTCCACGCCGCCGAGCGACTCGGCGAGCGTGAAGAGCTGCAGTGCGTCGAGGAACGCGCGAACCTGCGCGAGCGACCCCTTCAGTTCGAAGCTCACCATCGCGCCGAAGCCCTGCTGCTGGCTCTGCGCGATCGCGTGGCCGGGGTCGTCCCTCAGGCCGGGATAGTGGACGCACGCCACGGCCGGGTGGCGCGCCAGCAGGTCCACGACCTGTGCCGTGTTCTCGCCATGGCAGCGCATGCGCGCATGCAGCGTGCGTAACCCGCGCAGCGTCAGGTAGCTGTCGAAGGGCGCGCCCGTGCTGCCGACGCAGTTCGCCCACCACGCGAGGCGCTCGTGCAGGTCTGCCCTTGCCGCCACGACAGCGCCGCCCACGACGTCGCTGTGTCCGTTCAGGTACTTGGTCGTGGAATGCACGACCGCATCTGCACCGAGCGCGATGGGCTGCTGCCACACCGGCGACAGGAACGTGTTGTCGGCCACGACCAGGGCACCGGCGGCGCGGCCCGCCGCCGCGACGCGTGCGATGTCCACGATCCTGAGCAGGGGGTTGCTCGGCGTCTCGATCCACAGCAGGGCCGGCCCCGCGGCGAGAGCGGCTTCGAGCTCCGCCGCCTGCTGGAAGTCCACGAAACGCACCTCGAGCGCCCCGCGCTCGCGCAGCGCGTTGAACAGCCGGTAGGTGCCGCCGTAGCAGTCGTGCGGCACGACAGCGAGCTGATCCGGCCGGAAGAGTTGCGTCACGAGCGCAACGGCCGCCATGCCCGAGGAGGTGACGACGGCCCCGGCCCCGCCCTCGAGCGCCGTGAGCGCGCCGGCGAGCGCATCGCGCGTGGGATTCCCGGAGCGCGAATAATCGTAGACGCCCTTCTGCCCATAGCCGCTGAACGCGAATGTCGACGTCAGGTGAATCGGAGGCACGACGGCCCCGTGCTGCGTGTCGGTCTCGAGTGCGGCGCGCACCGCCGCGGTCTGCTGCGTGTTCTGCTCGGTCATGCGGGTTCGAGCGCCCGCGCGAAGACATCGCGCAGCACTTCGGTCTCCTTGAGGAATGCGTCGTGGCCGTAGATGGAACTGATCTCGACGAGCCGGCAGCTGCCGGCGAGCCGGTCGCGCAGTTCGCGCAGGTCGGCGAGCGGCACGAGCTGGTCCTCCTCGATGCCCACGAGCGTCGTCGGGACGCCGATGGCCTCGGGGTTCACACGATGCAGGTCGATCGATTCCGAGAGGCACACGAACGCTTCCGGCCGATACTGCGCGGCGTAGGTCTCGCCTCGTGCGAAGAGGTACGACTCGACCGGAAAGCGGAATCCGGCGGGCGTCGCCTCGGCGGGCCCGTGAAAGCGCTCCTCGAACTCGCGGGCAGACCGGTAAGTGGCCATGGCGAGCGCTCGCGCCAGGGCGAGCCCGCGTGCGCCTTCGCCATGGCCCAGCGCATAACGCACGATCGCGCGCTGCACGCTGCGCCACGCCGTGGACATCGGATGCGTCCGGTGCGCCGCGCTGATCACGACCGCGTGGCGCAACCGGCGCGGGTACCGCTCGGCCAGGGCCAGCGCAACCATGCCGCCATAGGAGGCCCCCACGCAGCCCTGCAGCGCGTCGATGCCGAGGTGATCCGCGAGCCGCTCGAGGAGTTCTGCCTGGTCGAAGGCGCTCACGCTCGGAAAGGCTCCGCCGGGCGTCGGGCCCGTGGTCTCGTGGCTGCCACCGAGGAAATCGAGGCCCAGTATCCGGAACCGGTCGGTATCGAGGGCGCGGCCTGGCCCGACGATCTCATCCCACCAGCCGGCCGGTCGGCCGGGCAGCGAGAATACGTGCCGACCGGCCGAAATTCCGCCCAGCACGGCGACCACGGGCGCTTCCGCGCGGCCTGCGAGCCGGTAAGCCATGCTCACGCGCGGCAGCCGGGCGCCGAAATGGAGCGCAAACGGGCCCGCAAGGTCGAGAACCCGGCAATGGTCCTCATAACCGACCGGCGGGCGGGCATCCGGCTGTACGGGCGAGCGGGCGGCAGGCGGCATCGGGCGCGCAGTCTCCTCGGCGACCGACCGCGGCCGCAACAGGCTTCGAGACTCCACGGAGCTGCGCTCGCAGTTGACGCGACCAACACCCCCGGCCGATCCGGGGCAGCCTCGCGGCAACTCATCTTCCGGCGGACGCAAGTCCCCGTGGAGTTGGCACCTTTCCGGGCAGGTTGGACCCGGCGGTTGCCCCGGCTTCAAAGGGCCAGTCCCTCAGCCGGTCTCGATGAGCCGGCGCAGTGTAGGTGGCGCCTCACGGCAGCGTCAAGGCGCGGACTGGAGCGCGGCCCGAGGGCGGCTTGCGCCGGGCGCCCCGTTGTATTAACGTGCTAACACATTGTTACATTGGTACGAGCGTGAAGAACCACCGGGGCATCTCGCCACGCCAGGAAGCGGCCGCGGAACGCGCGTTGTTCCAGGCCGTCCTCACCCTGCACTCCATCGAGGAGTGCCGCGACTTCTTCCGCGACCTGTGCACGCCCGCGGAGCTGCAGGCGCTCGCCGACCGCTGGGCCGTCGTGGGACTCCTGCAGCAGGGCCGGCCGTACCGCGAGGTCCATCGTCTGACCGGCGTCAGCGTCACGACCATCGGGCGCGTCGCCCGCTACCTCGCCGCCGGCAACGGCGGCTACGCACTGGCCGCCCGGCGGCTCGGGGAGCGCTGACATGGAGCGCCAGCAGCGCCTGCGCATCGCCATCCAGAAGTCGGGCCGGCTGACCGACGACTCGCTCGACCTGCTCACCCGCTGCGGACTGAAGTACAGCCGTGGCAAGGACCAGCTCATGTGTTACGGGGAGAACATGCCGCTCGACGTGCTGTTCGTGCGCGACGACGACATCCCCGATCTCGTGCAGGAGGACGTCTGCGACCTCGGCATCGTGGGCCTCAACGTCATCGACGAGAAGCGGCTCGCCATGGCGGCGCACGGGACCCAGGCGCGATTCGAGCTCATCCAGCGCCTCGACTTCGGGCGCTGTCGCCTGTCGCTCGCCGTGCCCGACGAGTTTCCGTACACGGGGCTCGCGAGCCTCGCGGGCCGGCGCATCGCCACGACCT
This sequence comes from Steroidobacteraceae bacterium, assembly GCA_018059685.1. Taxonomy (GTDB): domain Bacteria; phylum Pseudomonadota; class Gammaproteobacteria; order Steroidobacterales; family Steroidobacteraceae; genus RPQJ01. Next base: position 3,470 of record JAGOXN010000245.1, read on the forward strand.
ATCCCCGGACGCTGGAGCGATACCTGCGCGAGAATTCCATACAGGCCGAGATCGTCACGCTGTCGGGGGCCGTCGAAATTGCGCCCCGCCTCGGCCGCGCCGACCTGATCTGCGACCTCGTCGCGACCGGATCGACACTGAGCGCGAACCACCTGCGCGAAGTCGCGACCGTGCTCGAGAGCCAGGCCACGCTCGTCCGTACGCCCGTGCCGCTGCCGGAGGAGAAGGCCGACTGGGTCCGCCGCCTGCTCATCCGCATCGACGGCGTGCAGCAGGTGCGCGAGAGCAAGTACATCATGCTGCACGCGCCCCGCTCCGCCCTGCCCCGCATCCGCACGCTGCTGCCGGGCAGCGAGTCGCCGACGGTCATACCGCTCGATGGCAGCGGCGACAAGGTGGCCGTACACGCCGTCTGCCGCGAAAACGTCTTCTGGGAGACGCTCGAGAGCCTGAAGGCCGCCGGTGCAAGCGCCGTGCTGGTGCTCCCCGTCGAGAAGATGCTCGCATGAAAGCTCCGCTCGCGATCCTGGACTGGTCGACGCTCGACGAGTCGCAGCGCCGCGAGGCCCTGCGGCGTCCCGCGCAGCGCGACACCGACGCAATACGAGCGCGGGTCGCCGGCATCGTCGCCGACGTGCGGGCACGAGGTGATGCGGCACTGCACGATTACACCGCCGAGCTCGACCGCGTGCGGCTCGAGTCCTTCGCGGTGACCGGGCAGGAGTTCGCGGCGGCCGAGGCTTCGCTCACCTCCCCCCAGCTCGAGGCATTGCAGCGCGCCATCGAAACGGTGACTCGCTTCCACGCGGCGCAGGTCCTCGCGCCGTTGCGGATCGAAACTGCGCCGGGCGTGACCTGCGAACGCATCGTGGTGCCCCTCGAGGCGGTCGGCCTGTACGTGCCCGCGGGCACGGCACCGCTGCCCTCGACCGTCGTGATGCTGGCAGTCCCGGCACGTATCGCGGGATGCAGCGTGCGCGTGATGTGCACACCGCCCCGGCCCGATGGGCGCGCTGATCCGGCGGTGCTCACCGCCGCGCACCTCTGCGGAATCACCCAGGTCTTCAAGCTCGGCGGAGCGCAGGCCGTCGCCGCCATGGCCTACGGCACTGGAAG
>JAGOXN010000246.1 GCA_018059685.1 Steroidobacteraceae bacterium
CGGGGTGCCCTGTGCCGCTCGTGTCCCCCGGCGCGTGCCGAAGGCCCGCGCCTCCTCCTTTACCTCGCTGCACAGGGCACCCCGACGTCTCGATCTCCGTGCCGTTTGGCCCCGAACTGGCCGCGACGGCGGAGGGCCAAGGACGGCGGGTAGCCGCCTCGGCGAAGTCAAGGAGGAGCGGCGGGCAAAGCCCGACGCGGGGGACATGAGCAGAGGCGGCTACCCGCCGTCCTTGGCTTACAGGACTTCCTCTGGAGGTGTTCGGCTGTCTCCGCGCAGTAACATCTCCGACGACTTCAGGCGTGCGTGCCCGGCGCGCAAGACTACGACAGCGTCCTCATGAAGAGAATTGCGTTCACCTTCGCGGGCCGGCAGCAGATGATGCGCAACCAGGTGATCTTCGTACGGAGACTCCTCGATCTCGGCCTGCTCGACGAGTGGCATGTCTGGAACTTTGCGCGGAACAAGGAAGACGAAGACTGGTTGGCGCGAACCTTCACCGACGGCGTGGTGCTGCACACCTTCGGCAGGTCCGCCCAGTACACGACCCTGCAACCCGGGCCCTGCACCAGCGCGCACATCCGGGTGCGGGCGACAAACGACGCTCAGCTGAGGTTCAGGCTCGGCTCGGGCGACACCGTCGAGGTCGACTTCGGCGCTTTCAGCAACACCAGGTCGCTCGCCAGGACCTTCGCGCCGTCCTTCCATCAGGTCCGCCAGCCGGTGACCTCCGAGTCAGCGGCGACGCTCGACCTGCATCGAGCCAACGAGATACGCCTGGAGGCCGCCGACGGCAGGCTGCGCATCCACCTGAACGACGAACTGGCCTTCACGCTGGGCCAACCTGCATCTGCCTTCCATGCGCTGGAGTGCAACACCGGCAACGGGTCGAACGGCCAGTGGTGCGCCGGCGATCCCGGCGCGAGGATCAAGCTCTTCAACACCGGGCTGAAGTCGCAGGACGGTTTCCGTTTCGCCTATGCCCACTACTCGAACGCGACCTATCACGACACCTGTTTCGTGAAGCTCGACGACGACATCGTGTACTGCGACCTGCGGAGGTTCGAATCCTTCGTCGAGGACCTGGAGACCAGCGGCGAGTTGAAGATCTCGAGCGCGAACATCATCAACAACGGCGTCTGCGCCCACTACCAGGAGCGCAGCGGCTTCTTCCGCGGGGAGCGCTTCGACTTCGAATATCCGAAGGACGGCGTCTGCGGAACGCTGTGGGAGAGCTCCACACAGTGCGAGCGGCTGCACCGGTACTTCCTCCGGAACATCGAAGAGATCGTCTCCGCCGCGTCGAGCCAGCCTGCGCACACCGAGCTGCCGTTCGTCGACCGGTATTCGATCAACTTCGTCGGCTTCCGGTACCCGGTCATGATCATGATGACCTATCTTTTCGCGATGTCGAAGGCCAAGGACGACGAGCATCTGATGACCGTGCTCCTTCCCGCCGCATTCGACGTCAGGAAGTACATCTTCAATCACCTGGTCGTCTCCCACCTGTCGTTCTTCAAGCAGGACGAGACCCTCGACTCCGCGAGCCTGCTCGAGGCGTACGGCCGCCTCTACTGACCCGCCGCCGCCTGCCACCTGCTGCGGCGTCGGACGTCCGCTTCCCATGCGCATCCTGCTCATTTCGCACCAGCTCGACTATTCCGGAGCGCCGCTCGCCCTGCTGGAACTGGCGGCCGTCCTGAAAGGGCTCGGCCACGATCTTTACCTGGCCGCGTTGAGCCCGGGCCCGGTCGGCAGCGAGTTCCTGTCGCTCGGCGTCAGGCCATACCGCTCCGGCAACCAGTCGATCGACCTGTTCATCGCCAACACGGTGCTGTCCGTGCCCGCGGCACTGGACCTCGCGCCTTCGCCGGATTCGGTGCTGGCGTGGATTCACGAGACGGAGTTCTTCTTCCGGCTCCTGGGCGCAAGCGCGCGGGATTTTTCGCTCGAGAAGCTCCGCTACGCGGCGTTTCCCGCCCGCTTCCAGGTCGACGAGTACGAGCAGTGGATGCCCACCGCGGCGCGCATGCAGCTCAGAAACTGCGTTCGCATGCCGCCGGGCGATCCCGCCGCGCCGACCCGGGACCACTACATCTGCAGCGGAAGATGGGAGGCGAGAAAGAACCAGGCGCGCCTGCTCGAACTGCTCGAGGCCCTGCCGACGGCGCCGACGATCTGCTTCGTCGGCGCCGACCCGCCCGCGGGCCTGCCGCCTGGCAAGCATGGGTTTCCGGGGACGCAGGCACCACGCGAGTCGAAGCGGGTGATCGCGCAATCAAAGGGGTTGATCAGTCCGTCGCTGGCCGAGGCGCAGCCGCTGGCCGCCATCGAGGCACTGATGGCGGGGCGGCCGGTTCTGCTCAGCGACATCGCGGCGCACCGCGAACTGAAGCAGGCCGTCCCCGACCTCCTCCTTTTCGATCCGGGCCGCATCGAGTCGTTCGTCAGCGGATTTGCGGCGCTCGAGGAGCAGTCCGCCGATGAGGCCGTGCGAAGCCGCCTGAGAGCCGATGCAATGCGAGGCTTCGGCCCGGAGGGCTTCGCCGGGAATGTCAGGCAGGTGCTCGGCCGCCTGCCGCCGGGATCTGCGGGCAACCTCCGGCCCGCCTGACGCGGGAACCGGGAAGGACGAGGTGAGCAATTGACCATCGCAGTCGTCGGCGCCGGGTTCTCCGGCGCGGTCGTCGCCCGCGAGCTTGCCGACGCCGGCCGACGCGTCCGGGTCTTCGAGTCGCGCGACCATGCCGCGGGGAACTGCGACACCCGGCGCGACCCGGCCACCGGGGTGATGGTGCACACCTATGGCCCGCACATCTTCCACACCGACAACGAAGACGTGTGGCGATACGTCTGCCGGTTCGACGACATGATGCCGTTCACCAACCGCGTGAAGGCCGTTGCCGCCGGCCGCGTCTACTCGCTGCCGATCAACCTGTTGACGATCAACAGCTTCTTCGGCAGGACGCTGGATCCGCGCGAGGCCGCGGCATTCATCCGGTCGAACCGCGAAGATCTGGGCCGTGCTGCCGAGACGTTCGAGGAGCAGGCGCTGAGCACCATCGGCCGCGAGCTGTACGAGGCGTTCTTCAGGGGCTACACGATCAAGCAGTGGGGATGCGCGCCGGCCGAACTGCCGGCCAGCATCCTGAAGCGACTGCCGATCCGCTTCAGCTACGACGACAACTACTACGAGAGCCGCCACCAGGGCATTCCGAGGCACGGTTACACGCACGTCGTCGACCGCATCCTCGACCATCCGAACGTCGAGACCAGCCTGAACTCGACCTTCAGCCGCGCGATGCGCGACGACTTCGAGCACGTCTTCTACAGCGGCCCGATCGACGAGTGGTTCGGCTATTGCGAGGGGAGGCTTGCCTACCGGACGCTGGATTTCGCCCCCGAGCGCCACGCCGGGGACTTCCAGGGCAACGCGGTCATCAACTACTGCGACCTGCAGGTGCCGTGGACGCGGATCACCGAGCACAAGCACTTCGCGCCCTGGGAGGAGCACGAGCAGACGGTGATCTACCGGGAGTACAGCCGGGAGCCGAAGGAAGGCGACGTGCTGTACTACCCGCTGCGCCATTCGCGCAACACCGGGACGATCACTGCGTACATGGAACTCGCGAGGGCCGAGCCGAACACGACCTTCGTCGGGCGGCTCGGCACCTATCGCTATCTGGACATGGACGTCACCATCGCCGAGGCCCGGGCGGCCGCGCGAAGCTACCTCGGCGAGTAACGGCCGCGCCGCCTCACGGCCTGTCGATGTGCACGACCTGCGCTTCGAAGTACTTGAGCCGGTTGGCGTTGACGAACGCGCTCATGAACCGCTCGGCCAGGTAGCCCGGGTACCGGCCGGGCTGATAGCGCGCGCCGGGCTCGTCCGGACGGTCGCCGACCGCCGCGAATACCTTGTCGATGACCTGGAACAGCTGCGACGCGTAGAGGTTGAAGATCTCCCGACGGCAGATCAACATGTTGTTGCCGTAAAAGCGTGTCTCGTCCCTGAGCGAATGGCGCTTGGCGCCGTACAGGGCGTCGAGCTGGCGGAGGAACTCGTTCCATGCCTCGTGGTCATGAGATCTCGAGTAGTCGTCGCCGATCGAGTTCTCCTGGTACAGCGCACGCGGAATGATCAGCTCGTACTGTTCCAGCAGCCGGCCGATGACTCTTGCCTGCCCGGGGTCGCTCAGCAGTGCGGAGGTCGCCTGGTCGAAGGTCGGCACGGTGACCAGCGAGTAGCTGTGCAGTTCGGTCGGCAGCAGGTTGAAGAAGCGGCGATAGTGGCAGATGCCGACGGCGTCCTCGCGCGTGTTCTTCCAGATCCAGTAGGTCGCCGTCAGCTCGCAGTAGTTCCGGTTTCTTGCCGAGATGTTCTCGCCGGTGTCGTCGCGGAACCTGGCTCCGGGCAAAGGCGCACCGCCGACCCCAATGACCTCGTAAAGCGGGCCTGGCGGCGTCGGCGCCGGCCGGTGTGCAACGACGAAGATGCGCATCTGCTGCCCCGAGACTCCCGAACCTCCGCGTCAGTGTAAGTCGCCTCGCCCGAACGAGCGGCCCGGGCAGGCGCGCTAAAG
>JAGOXN010000247.1 GCA_018059685.1 Steroidobacteraceae bacterium
CATCCGCGCCGGGCGCCCGTGCCGGCCCGGCGGGGGATGGGGCGGTGGGCGGCGCCGCATCCACGCCGAGCGAGCGGGCCTCGGCGGTCCATGCCAGCCAGCGCTCGCGCGTGGCTGCAGCGCCTGGCAGCCGGTCGAAACCGATGCAGTGAGCCACGACGTCACGCAACGGGATCGACAGCAGCCAGCCGCCTCCACCCTGCAGGCCCGCGACCGCCGCAAGCGCCGCATGCACGCCCGCGAGCGGATCGGCGATGGCATCGCCACAGATGAGCGGCAGCCCGCTCACCTGCAGCATGAGGGCCGACAACCCCGCCGCCACGCCGGCATCATCCCCGAATGCCGTCCAGTTGCCCTCTGGTTCGTCGCGGCCATAGCCCGTGAGGCTCACCCAGGTGAGGCCGCTGCGCCGCGCAATGCACTCCTCGGGCATGACGCCCAGTTGCCGCAGGGCGCGCGGCCGCGAGGCCTCGATGACGATGTCGGCCCAGTCGAGCAGCTCGTGCAGGCGGCCAGTGTCGTTCCCATCGAACGCGAGCGCCACACTGCGCTTGCCGGAGTTGAGCAGGTCATAGAATGCGGATGGTCCGTTGCGGGCACCATCCGGCCGCCTGCGACTCTCGACCTTGATGACCTGCGCGCCGAGCATCTGCAGCAGGTGCGAGCACAGGGGACCCGCCCATAGCGAGGACAGGTCCACGACCCTGGGCGGGCCGGGACGCCTTTCCGGCAGCGCCGGCGCGCCGCAGCGGGTCGATACATACCACGGCCTGCCCGCCTTCGACGGTGGCGTCGAGACGCAGGCTGCGAGTCCGAGCAGCCGGGCGCGTTCGACCAGCGGCTCGACCCGGCGCGAGGCCACCGAGGCAGCGATGGTCTCCCACGAGCCGACCCGTTCATCCTCCAGCCACGCAGGCACATCAGCCCAGTCGGTCGCGCGCGCCAGGCTGACCGCGAACCAGCCGTCCGCACCCGCGAGCACTCGGCAGCCACCACCGGGAGACACGGTACCATTGCGATGCAGCCCCGCGATCGCTGCGCGTTCCCCGAGCAAGGTATGTCCTGCCGGGAGTGCGCTGGCATCGCTCGCGACAGCGATGCAGCTCAGGGCCTTGATGGCCCCGTCCGCGCAGCTCGCGAGCGGGGCAGGGCACATCTGCGGAAGCCCGTCCGCGAGGCCAGTGAGCGCCATGAGGCCACTGCCAGCCCAGGCGACTGCCGGCGCCGGGTCGTCCTGGCCCGGCGAGATGGTCACCTGCGCGCCCAGCGACTCGAGCAGCACGCGCGCGTATTCGGTCGCCGTTCCGCGCCCCGCTACGGGTATTGAGCGGTTCGCGAGCGGTCGCCCGGAATCGACTGCCGGGTAAAGATGCATCGCCGGATTATTCTGCCGACCATGGAACCAGACAATGGCGCCTGCCAACGCAGGCCCGGCATCGTGACGGTGCCGCCCTGGTCATCGGTCGTGCCGCGAACGCCGATCACGCCGCCGATCGCGGAACGAGAAATAGTCCACGTGGACGATGATTCGGGGCCCGCCGATAGCGAGACTCGGTTGCGTTCCGCGGCCGGTTGGCGGACGTGTTTCAATGGCGTTGCGCCAGGACAGCGGCGGGAGTTGCGATGAGGTTACTGAAGGCTGGTACGCGCGCGAAGTGCGCCGTGTGCGAGACAGAGGTCATGGTCGTCCGTACGGCGGCCAGCGAGGTCCTGCTTACCTGCGGTGACGTCGAGATGATTGCGATGGACGGCGCGAAGACGGATGCGCCGCACGCTGCCGGCGCCACATCCCAGGTGGCGCTGGTCGGCAAGCGTTACGTGGACACGGGCGACGCGGTCGAGCTGCTCTGCACGAAGGGTGGCAAGGGGGCACTGGCGGTCAACGGCGAGGCGTTGTCGGTCAAGCAGACCAAGCCGCTGCCCTCCTCGGACTAGACCATGAACCTCGTCATGGTGCTGGAGATGGCCGCCGAGGCCCATCCCCAGCGGATCGCCGTCAGTTCGGACGGGATCCACCTGTCTTATGCCGACCTGCTGAATGCAGCGCGGGCCGGCGCCCAGATCGTCCGCGACGCCGACGTCAGGTACCTCGGCGTGCTCGACGTCAACAGCCTCGCCGTGCCGATCGCGCTGTTCGCGGCAGCCTACGCCGGCGTTCCTTACGTGCCGATGAACTACCGGCTCACCGGGGCCGAGCTCGAGGCGCTGCTCGGTCGCATCGCGCCGGCGTTGCTCATTTCCGACGATCCGGTCATCGCGCCGCTCGATGTGCCCGCCGGCATCAAGGTGATCCAGCGCACGGAGTTCCAGCGAGTCGCGTTGTCGTTCGTACCCGAGGCAGCGGCGGCACCGGCCGAGCCGGAGGATACGGCGATCCAGCTGTTCACCAGCGGTACGACCGGCAAGCCCAAGGCCGCGGTGCTGCGCCACCAGAATCTGATGTCGTACGTACTCGGAACCGTGGAATTCGCCTCGGCGTCCGAGGACGACGCGATCCTCATTTCCGTGCCGCCGTACCACATCGCGGGCATCTCTGCGGTCCTGAGCTCGACCTATGCCGGGCGGCGCATGGTGCAGCTGCCGAACTTCGATGCGGCGACCTGGCTCGGGTTGTGTCGCAGCGAGAAGGTGACCAATGCGTTCGTGGTCCCGACGATGCTCTCGCGCATCGTCGATCACCTCGAGCGGGAAGGCGCGCAGGGCGGCGTGCCCTCGCTGAAGGCGATCGCCTACGGCGGCGGCAAGATGCCGCTGGCGGTGATCGAGCAGGCGATGCGTCATTTCCCCGGCGTCGACTTTACGAACGCCTACGGCCTGACGGAGACGAGTTCCACGATCTGCCTGCTCGGGCCCGAAGATCATCGCAGTGGCTTCGCGAGCCAGGATCCGCTCATCCGGCGACGGCTGGCCTCGGTCGGGAAACCCGTGCCGACGATCGAGCTCGAGGTGCGAGGCGAGGGCGGAGAGGTGCTCGGCCCGGGCCACGCTGGCGAGATCTTCGTGCGCGGCGAACAGGTGGCAGGCGAGTACCTGGAGCAGGGCAGCCAGCTCGATTCCGATGGCTGGTTCCCGACGCGCGATCGTGGGCAGGTCGACGAGTTCGGTTACGTCTACCTCGAAGGCCGCGCCGACGACGTGATCGTCCGCGGCGGGGAGAACATCTCGCCGGGTGAGATCGAGGACGTCCTGCTCGCGCACCCGGCGGTTTCAGACGTGGCCGTGGTCGCCGTACCCGACCGGCAATGGGGCGAGGCCGTCGGTGCGGTGATCGTTTTCAAGGAGCGCGCCACGGCAACGGATGCCGAACTGCAGGACTGGGTCAGGACGCGACTGCGTTCGTCCCGGGTGCCGACCGCGATCCGTCACGTCGACCAGTTGCCGTACAACGAGATGGGCAAGGTGCTGCGCCGTGTCCTCAAGCAGCAGTTCGCCGACTCGAAAGCGTAGGATGACCCGAATAGTTATATAGAGAAATCATAGGTTTATATTGTGAAATTCGCATTGCTTCTAGGATTCAGCGATTACCGCAGTTTCCCCGCGCTTGCGCAGGCCGCCGAGCAGGCTGGCTTCAATTCGGTCTGCATGCCCGACAGCCTGTTTTATCCGAAGGCGACGGAGTCCGAGTACCCGTACAACGACACGCAGAAGATCCGCGACTACATCAGCGGGACCGCATTCATCGAGCCGTTCATCGCCATGGCTACGATGGCTGCCGTGACCTCCAGGGTCCGCTTCTATCCGAGCGTGCTCAAGGTTCCGGTCCGCCAGCCGCTGGTGCTCGCGAAGCTCCTGACTTCGCTCGCGGTGGTCAGCAACGGGCGGGTCGCGCTTGGCGCGGGCTTGAGCCCATGGAAGGAGGACTTCACGTACAACGGCATGAGCTACGAGCGTCGTGGCGTCCTGATGGACGAGTGCATCGCGATCATCCGCGGCGTCATGATGGGTGAGTATTTCGAGTTCCACAGCGAGAACTACGACTTCGGGCCGCTGAAGCTGAATCCGGTGCCCGAGAAGCCGGTTCCGATCCTCATCGGCGGACATGCGGCGCCAGCGTTGAAGCGTGCTGCGCGGATCGGCGATGGCTGGGTGTCGGCCAACAGCGACTACGAGTCGCTGGCGAAGCTGATCGCGGAACTCGACGGCTACCGCAAGCAATACGGCACGGCGGACCGCAAGGACTTCGAAGTCCACGTCATCGATACCCATGCGCGGACGGTCGCGGACTTCCAGCGGCTCGAGGCGCTCGGGGCGACCGAGGCCGCGCTCATCGCGTGGGATCCGGAGGTCCGCGACCAGCAGATACAGGTGGATGCAATCAGGCGATTTGGCGACACGGTCGTCGCGAAGTACCGATAGCGCGAGTCAGCCGGCCGCGCCGGCCTGCTGCAGCAGATTCCAGACGCGCAGGGCCGAAGCCGGTCGTTCCGTGATCTCGACGCCGAGCGGCGCGAGGGCATCGTTGATCGCGCAGGCGACCGCCGCCGGAGTCGTGTGCATGGCGCCCTCGCCGCAGCCCTTGGCTCCCAGCGGCGTGACCGGCGAGGGCGTGACGATGAAATCACGCCGTGTGATCGGCACTT
>JAGOXN010000248.1 GCA_018059685.1 Steroidobacteraceae bacterium
CGCGCCGATTCGAGAACATCGTCGCCGAGCTCGAGAGCGCCTTCCGCATACACCGCGAGATGGGCAGCTACCTGGGCGGCGTGCACTTCGAGCTCACCGGAGACGACGTGACCGAGTGCACCGGCGGAGCGCGGGGCCTCAGGGACGCCGACCTGGCGCGGGCGTACCGATCGCAGGTCGACCCGCGCCTGAACTGTGAGCAGGCCCTGGAACTCGCGATGCGCATCGCCGCAAACGCGCGTGCCGTTTGAACGCGGGCGATGTTCCGCAGACTGCGGCGATCGCCCGGGGCCGGGTCGTGCGGCAGTCCTTGAATCGGCTCATTCGGCGGCCCGGGCAGCATCGTGGAAACTAGCGCTTGCCGGGGCCGGCATCCCACGTCTATTCTGATATTGCGCTGCAACATCATGCGCCATCCGGCGGGCGTCCAAGACGATCCGCGGGGTCGCGGCCGGGACTCCCAGGCAGTTGACCCCGGGGGCCATGCCACGCAGCGAGGCATCGCAGCGCGAGGCGGACGCCCTGGCCATCGAATGACGGAACCTGCTGACACGAGGATCGGGAAATGACCAATAAGGCAGCCCAGGCACTGCAGAAGGACTGGCAGAACAATTCGCGCTGGAAAGGGATCACGAGAACCTACAAGGCGGAGGACGTCGTGCGGCTGCAGGGCAGCGTGCAGGTCGAGCAGACCCTCGCGCGGCTCGGCGCCGAGAAACTGTGGAAGCTCGTCAGCACCGAGCCCTACGTGAGCAGCCTCGGCGCGCTGACGGGCGGCCAGGCGATGCAGCAGGTGAAGGCCGGCATCAAGGCGATCTACCTGTCGGGCTGGCAGGTCGCCGCCGACAACAACAGCTACCTGGCCATGTACCCGGACCAGTCACTTTATCCGGTGGACTCCGTGCCGAAGGTCGTCGAGCGCATCAATGCGACCTTCAAGCGCGCCGACGAGATCCAGTGTGCCAGGGGCATCGGCCCGGGCCACGAGGACTACGTCGATTTCTTCGCACCAATCGTGGCCGATGCCGAGGCGGGCTTCGGCGGCGTGTTGAACGCTTTCGAACTCATGAAGGCGATGATCCGCGCCGGGGCCGCGGGCGTGCACTTCGAGGATCAGCTGGCCTCGGTGAAGAAATGCGGTCACATGGGCGGCAAGGTGCTGGTGCCGTCGCAGGAAGCCGTGCAGAAACTCATTGCAGCGCGTCTCGCCGCGGACGTGATGGGCGTGCCGACGATCGTCCTCGCGCGCACGGACGCCGAGGCGGCCGACCTGCTCACCAGCGACGTCGACGAGCGCGACAAGCCCTTCTGCACGGGCGAGCGCACGCCGGAAGGCTTCTACCGCACGCGCGCGGGCGTGGAGCAGTCGATCTCGCGCGGCCTGGCCTATGCGCCGTACGCAGACATGGTGTGGTGCGAGACCGGCAAGCCGGACCTGGGCTTCGCCCGGAAATTCGCCGAGGCGATCCGCCGGAAGTATCCGGAGAAGCTCCTCGCCTACAACTGTTCGCCTTCGTTCAACTGGAAGAAGAACCTCGACGACGCGACGATCGCGAAGTTCCAGCGGGAACTCGGCGCGATGGGCTACAAGTACCAGTTCATCACGCTCGCAGGCATCCACTCGATGTGGTTCAACATGTTCGACCTGGCGCAGGCCTACGCGAAGTCGGGCATGACGGCCTACGTCGACAAGGTCCAGGAGCCGGAGTTCGCGGCGCGTGACCGTGGCTACACCTTCGTGTCGCACCAGCAGGAGGTGGGCACGGGCTACTTCGACGACGTCACCCAGGTGATCCAGGGTGGACATTCGTCCACGACCGCGATGCACGGCTCGACGGAAGAGGAGCAGTTCCAGTCGGCACATGGCTGAGGTGCCCTGACCCGGACCCGGCCCGACGGCCGACCGCCACCGCGGACGACCGGGGAGGCCGGCCGTCCGGGCGGTCGAGTCGGTGGACGGCGTTCGCCGCCAAACCCGATAGACTCGCGTGGTGTCAGCGACGCCCGCGCCATCCTTCGACCTGACTTCGTTCCTCGCGGCGCTGCCGGCGAAGCCGGGCGTCTACCGCATGATCGGCGCGGACGACGCGATCCTCTACGTCGGCAAGGCACGGCACCTGAAGAACCGCGTCTCGGGCTACTTCCACGGCCGCGCGCACGCCGGGCGGACCCAGGCGATGCTGGCGCAGGTCCGGCGAGTGGAGGTGACCGTCACCGCGTCCGAGACCGAGGCGCTGCTGCTCGAGTTCAACCTGATCAAGCGCCACAAGCCGCGCTACAACGTCCTGCTGAAGGACGACAAGAGCTTTCCCTACATCCACGTGACCGCGCACGACTTCCCGCGCCTGGCGTATTACCGCGGGCCACGGCGGCAGTCCGGCCGGTTGTTCGGTCCATATCCGAGCTCCGTCGCGGCGCGCGAGACGCTGCTCCTGCTGCAGAAGCTGTTTCGCATCCGGCCCTGCGAGGACACGTTCTTCGCCCACCGGTCGCGCCCTTGCCTGCAGTACCAGATCGGGCGCTGCACTGCCCCGTGCGTGGGATTCGTCACGCGCGAAGCCTATGCACAGGACGTCGCGGACGCGATCAGAGTGCTCGAAGGCCGCAACGGCGAGTTGATCGCGGATCTCGGCCGGCGCATGGACCTCGCGTCCGGGCGGCTGCGGTTCGAAGAGGCGGGACGGCTGCGCGACCAGATAGCGATGCTGAAGCAGGTGCAGGCGAGCCAGGCGGCGACCCGTATCGCGCGCGAGGACATCGACGCGGTGGCACTCGCGAACGATGGCGCCGATTCCTGCGTGTCGGTCGTATTCGTGCGCGGTGGTCGCAATCTCGGCAGTTCGAACTACTTTCCGCGTGGCGGGCTCGCAGGCGCCTCCGAGGTGCTCGCCGGGTTCCTCGAGCAGTACTACCTCGCGCGCGACCCGCCGGACGAAATCCTCGTCTGCGACCCGGTCGATGATGCCGACCTGCTGTCGCAGGCGCTGCAGCAGCGTGCGGGACGGGCCGTTCCGATCCGCGCGCGCGTGCGGGGGGCGCGCGCGCGCTGGCTCGCGATGGCGCGCACCAACGCCGAGCTCGGCCTGCGGATGAAGTTGGCGAGTCGTGCGGGCCTCGCCGAGCAGCTGGCGGCGCTCGGGCGCGACGTCGGGCTCGGTCGGACACCGACTCGGCTCGAGTGCTTCGACGTGAGTCATACCATGGGGGAATCCGCGATCGCTTCCTGCGTCGTCATGGGACCCGACGGGCCGCTGAAGGGCGACTACCGGCGATTCAACCTGCGCGGGCTCACGCCGGGCGACGACTACGCGGGCATGCGGCAGGCCGTCGAGCGCCACTACACGCGCGTGCTGCGCGGCGAGTCGCCGATGCCGGACGTGCTGTTGATCGACGGCGGACAGGGCCAGCTGCACGCGGCGCGCGAGGCGCTCGATGCGGTCGGTGCGGCGCCGGACGCAGTCGTCGGCGTCGCGAAGGGTGTCGATCGTCGCGCCGGGCAGGAGCGCCTGTTCTTGGCCGGTCAGGACACGCCGCTTATACTCCCGCCGGATTCGCCGGCCTTGCGGCTCATCCAGCGCATTCGGGACGAGGCACACCGGTTCGCGATCGCGGGGCACCGCGGTGCGCGCGGGCGCACGCGGCGCGAGTCGTGGCTCGAGGAGATACCGGGGCTCGGGCCGGCGCGGCGTCGCGAGCTGCTCAAGGCCTTCGGTGGCCTGCAGGGTGTGCGGCAGGCGTCGGTCGAGGACCTCGCAAAGGTGCGTGGCATCAGCCGGCTGCTGGCCGGGAAGATCTACGAACGTATGAATCCGGGTCCCTGACGCCATGAGACTCGAGAACCTGCCGAATCACCTGACGGTCGGGCGCATGGTCGCGGTGCCGCTCGTCGTGGCGCTGTTCTACTGGAACCATCCCTGGTCCAACCCGCTTGCGGCCGTGGTCTTCATCGCCGCCGCGATCACCGACTCGCTCGACGGATACCTTGCCCGGCGCATGGGTATCACGACGCCGCTCGGCGAGTTCCTCGATCCCGTCGCCGACAAGCTCATGGTCGCCACGGCACTCGTACTGCTCGTGGGCCATGACACGCGGCCGCTCATCGTGATCACCGCCGTGGTGATCATCGGGCGGGAGATCACGGTCTCGGCGCTGCGGGAGTGGATGGCGCAGCTCGGTGCGCGCGCGAAAGTCGCGGTGTCGGGAATGGGCAAGCTCAAGACCATCATGCAGATGACGGGTCTCAGCATGATGATGTTCCGTGAGGACCTGCTCGGTCTCCCGGTGTACGACGTCGGCGTGGTGCTGCTCGTGTTCGCGGCCGCGCTCACCCTGTGGTCGATGGGCAGTTATCTGAAGGCAGCCTGGCCGGAGTTGAGGCGTAGCCCGATACCTTGACAGAATGACCTAAGCCTTTGAAAATTCGCGTTCCCCGAGGGCACCGGCCCGCGGGGAACGCCCGGGCGGGAATAGCTCAGTTGGTAGAGCACGACCTTGCCAAGGTCGGGGTCGCGAGTTCGAGTCTCGTTTCCCGCTCCAGTTTCCATGTCGTAACCCCGGGCACACCCGGGGTTACGCGCT
>JAGOXN010000249.1 GCA_018059685.1 Steroidobacteraceae bacterium
GTCTGGCACGAAAGAGGTTGCCAGTCCCGACCGGCGTGGACTCGAGGTCATGGCGGCGATTCAATGCCCCGATGCCGCGGGCAGGAATCTCGCTTCGACTTCGGCCAGCATGGTCCTGAAGCGCGGCAGCCCGCGCAGGGCATCGAGGTCGGGATCGGCGCACCACCAGTTGAAAAACTCCTGCGACACGACTTTCGCCAGCGGCGCCAGCATGTCGATGGCGGGTTCGAGGTCGCCGACGAGTACGAGGTCGCAGGCGAAGTTGTAGCGCATGTGCTGGTTGTCGGGATCAAGCAGCAGCGCGCGACGCATCCAGTCCCCGGCGCGCTCGCGCTCACCGAGCAGGATGAGCGAAGTCACCAGGTAGCTCATCGCGGAGCCGTTGTCGGGCTCGATGGCGACGATCTTCTCGGTCCGGGCCAGCGTCCGCCGCGCGGCCGCACGCGCGCTCTCGGGCTCCCCGACCGCGGCATAGCTGATCATCAGCATGCCGGCGGAGAGGTAGTCGCCCTCCGCCAGCGCGGCGGCCTTCGCGAAGTACGGGATCGCCTCCCGGGTCCGACGGGCGGCGTAGTGCAGGCGAGCCGCCGCGGCGTTCGCTTCGTATGAAGCCGGGTCCAGCCGCAGCGCGAGGTCGATTTCGCGCCCGGCCTCGTCGAAGCGCTTCTGCTGGGTCAGCACGCGGCACATGGCTGCGTGCGCTTCCGCCACGTCCGGATCAAGCGCGAGCGCACGCTCGGCCGCCGCCGTGCCTCCGTCCTCGCTGCGCGCGAAATCCATGCGCAGCTTCGCCTCCGCGATCGCGAGCATCGCCCAGGCGCGCGCATAAAGCGGGTCGATCTCCACCGCACGCCGGCACAGGCGCGCCATCGCTTCGGTATTGCGGAGGCTGCCGTTGTTGCCGCTCACCATGAACTGGCGCGCCATCAGGTAGAGATCGTAGGCCTCGGGTTTGTCGGTGCCCCGCCCGACGATGGCCTGCTTCTCCTCGGGCAAGAGCGCGATCTTGAGCGCCGCGACGATCGCCTCGGAGATCTCCGTCTGCAGCGCGAAGATGTCGCTCAGGCTCCGGTCGTAGCGGTCCGCCCAGACGGGGCGATCCTGTGCGGCGTCGATGAGCTGCGCCGAGATACGCAACCGGTCGCCGGCCCGGCGCACGCTCCCTTCGAGGACGTGAGTGACGTTCAGCTGGCGGGCGAGTTGCCGCAGCTTGACCTCCTTGCCCTTGAAGGAGAAGGCGGTATTGCGCGAAGTGACCGCCAGCCCGGAGATCCTGGCGAGATCGGTGATGATGTCCTCGGTCACGCCGTCCGAGAAATAGTCCTGCTCGTGCTCGTTACCCATGTTCGAGAACGGCAGGACGCACACCGAAAGCCGGGCGGCCGGACGCCCTGGCGCCCTGGCTGCTGGCGCGCTGCGGTGGCCGGATGAGTCCCCTGCGGGCTCGCCCAGGATCGCCTTCAGCGAGCGGATCAGCTTCCGGAACGGCGGGCTCGATGCATCTGCGTTCCAGTCGTCGAAGTCCGTGGTCTCGATCGTTCGCGTGTCGATCGGCAGCTCGGCCCGGTCGAACCGGATCGGCACCAGCACGCCGCGATCGGCACCGATGCGTGCTTCGCTGCGCACCCACCGTGACGCCACGGAGACCGGCGTCCAGACCACGAGCACGGCGTGCGCCGCGTGCAGCTGGGCGGCGATGGTGTCATCGAACTCCTCGCCGGAAGCGATGTCCGCGTCCCACCAGACAGTCCAACCCTCGGCCTCGATCGCGGCCACGAGGGACGCCACGCGTGCCTTGTCATGACGGGCGTAGGACAGAAAGATGTCGCTCACACAGGCTCTCGGTGCTCGTGGCTCAGCGACGACCGGTCGCACGGGGTTTCGGGCGTGAGTCCCGCGACGCATCCAGGCTGCGGATTCGGCTCTCCCTGGTCGTATTGGACAGGCAAAACCGGGGAACCTGCAATCCTGCCCCGCGAGATGCGGGCTCTCCACCCGGTCGTTGCGTTCAGCGAGCCAGCGGCACGACTATGTTGAGGTTGGCCGAGCCGTACCAGTAGTCGTCTGCCGAGGCGAACCCTGCGGCGCGGCTGTAGAGCAGGTTGAACGCGATGCGCGCCTTGCCGGCGAACGGACCTTCCGCACGCAGTTCGGCAAGGCTGGTGGTCTGCCAACCGGTATCGGCCACGCGCTCGCGACCGGCACCTGCGAGGCCCGACAACGTCCAGCCGGCGATGCGGCGCCGCATCGAAAGGCCAGCGTCCCAGTTGCGATATGTGTCGGGATTGAAGTACGCGCCGTCGACGTCACTGTCGCTGCTGCGGTACTGGCGCCAGCGCGCCTGCAACGACAGCCCCTGTTCGGGCAGCAGGCCGACGATCAACCGCGCCCGCAGCAGCGTGCGCGAATTGCTGTCCGTGAACGGTTGCCAGCCGCCGAGCAGGATGCCGGTCACGCGCGAGCCGATCTGCTGTTCGATGCTGGCAGCGAGCAGGCCGTAGCTGATGCCGCGCTCGATGGCGGCCTGCGTGCCGACCACGTCGCCGGCCGCGATGAGTTCCACCCCGGTCGTGGTGCGCAGGCGGTGAGTCCACGTCAGATCGCCGATGGGTCGCACGTGCCCCGCGACCGACACGAGCCCCGCTTCCGCACGCAAGCCCTCGAGCGTGTCGGCGCGCTGGTTGCGGTACAGCCCGACCACGCCCGTCACGTCCTCGCTCCAGCCACGCTGGCTGTAGTGAGAGTTCTGCAACGCCACGCCCCAGTGCCGCAGGTGCGACTGGTAGCCGAACAGCGCGCCCCCGCGCAGCAGCCGGTTGCTGAACGAATCGGCATCGTCCTCGAATCCGGTCTGCGCCAGCACGGCGATGCGATCCTCGCTGTTTTCCGTAACGGCGCCGGCCAGAACCGGGATCCCGCCGACGAGTGCCGCCATCAGGCTGCAGGCGACTCTCGCGGCCCTTCGCCGGGCCGGCCGCATCACTTGGAGCCCCAGGTCTTGCGCAGACCGAGCAGCTCGGAGACCTGGCCAGCGACGCTCGCCGGCTGCAGGATCAGGCTGTAGGCGAATGCATACACCATGAAACCAGACAGATTGCGCCGCACGCGCAGCCCCTGGCCCGAGAACATGCCGAGGCCGATGCGGTACATGAGGAAGTTCATGGCCAGTGCCATGGGCAGAAGGATGAGAGTCAACGGCCCCGCAATCCAGTAGATGCCGAAGCAGGCGAGCACCACACCGGGGATGAAGAACAGCGAGTAGACCAGGTCGAGCCAGGGGAACAGCAGGTTCCACCACGCGAACAGCGTCGACATGCGTGGCGTGAACAGGATGCGCGGATGCTGACGGAAGGCTTCCATCATGCCGCGGCTCCAGCGTTGTCGCTGACGCACGAACTGGCGGAGGTTGTCGGGCACGTTGGTGAAGCAGCAGGCGTCCTCGGCGTGCCCGACGCGCCAGCCGCGCACCAGCATTGCCCAGGTGAGGACGATGTCCTCTCCCACGCAGTCGGCCCAACCGCCGACCTCGAGCAGCGCCTGCCGGTCGTAGATCGAGAAGGCGCCCTGCGCCACCATCGTGCCGTGGAACAGGGACTGCACGCGCTTGATGGCAGCGATGCCGTGGAAGTAGTCCCACTCCTGCGCGCGCGTGACCCAGTTGTGGCGCGAGTTGCGCACCAGCATGGTTCCGGCCACGGCACGCGTGTCGGCCGGGTCGCTGCCGTACCGTTCGACCAGGCGTCGCAGCGCATCGCCGTACAGGCAGGAGTCGGCATCGAGGGTCACGACCAGGTCGTACTTCGCTTCGGACAGCCCGCGATTCAGGGCCGCCGACTTGCCCATGTTGCGTGGCTGGCGCAGCAGGCGCAGCCACGGCTGCGGGTTGGCCTCGACGATCGCGGCGGTGGCGTCCTTCGAGCCGTCGTCGATCACCATCACCTCGAACACGCCCGGATAGTCCTGTGCCGCCAGCGAGCGGATCGTCTCGGCGATGGAGGCCTCCTCGTTGTATGCGGCGACCAGGATGGAGAGTCCAGGGTAATCCACCAGCCCGTGACGGCGCGGTCGACGGTCGAGCAACAGGCTCGTCACCAGGAAGGCGTTCATCATGCCGGGCACGAGTGCGATGCCGCCGACGATGAAGAGCGCCAGCGGCCGTCCCGCCACGTGCGCGAGATCCTGCAGCCAGGGCAGCGACAGCCGGGTGGACAGCGCCGTCCAGGCCGCACTCACCAGCAGGGCCAGGGCAAATTTGGCGTGGACGCTGATGTAGCCGCGCCGGGCCTGCGGCGCCCGCAGGTTTGCCGTTGAGTCGTCCGAGTAGCGTGGCTTCGAGCAGTCGCGAACCGGCGGCGATGGCGGCGGCAGTGGTGTCGACCGCAGTTGTGCCGGCGACGGTGCGGACGGCTGTACCGTCGGCGTCTGCCGGGCCTGCGAGGCGCTCGCACTGCGGGTAATAGTGGTCGGATTCGGCTGCATTGGGTCTGGCAGTCGGGCAGGTTGGACTCGGCTGGATGGCCCCAGCGGGGTGCAATCTAGGCCCGCGGGCGACGGCAAGCCGTGCAG
>JAGOXN010000250.1 GCA_018059685.1 Steroidobacteraceae bacterium
GTCCCGGCGCTGCAGATGCCGCAGATCGTGCGCGACGCGAGCGCCATCGTGGTACCGGTGCTGCCGTCCGACATCGACATCCATGCCGCATCGCGCTGCATCGCGGACCTGCTGCTGGTCGCCAAGGTGCATCGCTCGGAGCGACGGCTCGTCATCGTCGCGAATCGCGTGCGTCGCTACACGAAGGCGCACCAGTCGCTGATGCGGTTCCTGCGCAGTCTCCGCATACCCGTCGCGGCGGTGCTCAGGGACTCGCAGGCGTACGTGCGGTCGGCGGAAACGGGCCTCGGACTGCACGAGATGAAGGGCGCGCTGCTGCAGGACGACCTGGACACTTGGCGATCGCTGGTCGAGTGGCTCGATCGGCCGAGCTTCTCGCTCGTGCCGCTGGAGGAATCACCCGAGGTGCCGCCGGGACCGGTCGTGCAGGCCGCCGACCGGAGGAACGCGTCGACCGCCCAGGCCTGAGGTCGCTGCAGACAGGGGCCCGCGGCGCCGTCTACCTCGCGTTCCTTGGCGTCTACTTGTCCGCCGGCCGGTGGGAGACCTTTTCCGCGCCGCCCGAGTGCATCGCCGCGTCGTTCGCGACTGTGAACGTGACCTCGATCGGGCGACCGCTCGGGTCGTTGGCGCTGCCGACCTGCACCAGGTACGGGACGTCCTTCATCCAGAGCATCGCGGTCGAGCGCGACTGGATCGCCGCCTCGTCGCGACGCACGGCGTCGAAGTCGCCGAACATCGTGCGGGAGCGGTTGACGACGGCGAGCAGGGCCGGGAGCGATGCATCCATGCGGGCGGTGGCGCTGGCAAGCTCGCCGTCGGCGCCCATCAGGAAGCAGAGTTCACGCGTCTGGTGCTGCGCGGGCAATTTGAGCAGTACCTGCCGGCTCGCCGCGCAGTAGCGGGGCCGACCCTGCTCGTCGGCGTCCCACTTGCCGCCCGGGTACTTCGACTCGACGGCTCCCTTGGTCGCACTCCACGACAGCCCGAAGGCGCCGGCGCGAAACTGGTCGCTGACCGCACCGGCGCCCGCCGTGCCCGCCATCAGCAGGGTGAAGCTGCCCGTGAGGGTCGCGAGGATGACAATCCGACGCATGGGTATCTCTCCAGAGCTCCGTGCCAGGGCCCGATGATCGGCGACATGGACCCGTGCTCCAAGCGGTCCGCGCCAGAATCACGACGCGCCTCTCAAACGGGGGCGCACTCTGGCAATGATAGGTGGCTTTCATGTGTCGGAGCCACCCGATGCCCGGGTTTCGACCTCGAGCAGGTCCTCGGGCGTGTCGAGGTCCACCGAGGCATTCGCCATTGGCACGCGGACGATCCGGTCGACGTTGCGCCGCATGACCATGCGCGGGTTGCGGTCGCCGCGCAGGTCAAGGAGATCCGTGAATGACCAGGGCGGGAAGATCGCGGGCAGTCCCGGCGCGCCGTCGTAGAGTGCCGCGGCGATCAGGACCGGATGCCGACGCCATGCCGCGTGCAGTCGCTGTATGTCACCGACGGTCAACGTGATCTGATCGGCGAGGAGCAGCAGCAGGCCCTCGCATCCCGCCGGGGTCGAGTGAACGGCGGCCCGGATGGAACTCGCCACGCCTTCTTCCCAGTCGCGATTGACGACGATGGCGGCGGACTTCTGGCGCAGCGCGGGCGCGATGTCGCGCGCGCCCGAGCCGAGCACCACCGTGACGGAGTGACCTGCGACGGCCGCCGCGATGGCGATCGCCTGGTGCAGGACCGGCGCGCCCGCGACCCGCACGAGTTGCTTCGGGCTGCCGAATCGAGTCGAAGGTCCGGCGGCCAGGATGGCTGCGTGCAGACCAGGTGCGTGCGGATCCGTCAAGGCTGGCTCGTTTGCCTGCCGCGATGCAAGAAGTTACAGTGACCCGGACATAAGCCGTGGAGTTCCCCGTCAGACCGCACCCGGCCTGGCCGTCGCTCGCAAGCGACCGGCCGGCGTGCCTGTGCGGGCGACCGCGTGGGAGCCAGTAGACCGTGGAAGCGTGGAAAGTCCATAAGTTCGGCGGATCGAGCGTCGCGGATGCGGCATGCATGCTGCGCGTCGCAGACATCATCGAGTCGGACCCGGCCTTGCGCAAGGCAGTCGTTTTGTCGGCGTGCCGGGGCGTCACCGATGCGCTCCTGACCCTGGTCGCGCTGGCCGAGCGCCAGGACCGGGCGCTCGAGGACCGGATCCAGGAACTGCGCGAACGCCACGTGACGCTCGCCCGGGAGCTGCTCTCCGGCGAGCTGTACGACGATTTCGTGGTCGGCCTCGACCAGGATTGCCGGGACATCGCCGGCATCCTGCAGACGGTGCGCCTCGTGCGTTCGGCCTCGACCACGCTGCGCGACCTGATCGCGGGCTATGGCGAGCTCTGGTCGACGCGTCTCTTCGAGCGTCTGCTCAGTCGGCGCGGCCTCGTGAGCGGACAGGTGCAGTGGATGGACGCGCGCCGCGTGCTGCTCGTCGAGTGGGGTCCCCTGGGTCCGGCCATCCGCTGGGAGCAGTCCCGCACGAACCTGCACGCCGAGGTCGCGCCGGATTTCATCGGTACGCTGGTCGTCACCGGCTTCATCGCGACCGATACCCAGGGCCTGCAGACGACGCTCGGACGCAACGGCAGCGACTTCTCCGCCTCGATTTTCGGCTCGCTGCTCGATGCGGGCGAGATCGTCATCTGGACCGACGTCGACGGCGTGCTGAGCGCCGACCCGCGGCTGGTTCCGGAGGCGCAGGTGATCGAGGCCCTGTCCTACAACGAGGCGATGGAACTCGCCTACTTTGGCGCCAAGGTCATCCATCCGCAGACCATGGCGCCGGCCGTGCACAAGCGCATCCCGATCTGGATACGCAACACCTTCGCGCCGACGCGGCCCGGCACCCTGATCCACGACCGCTCCGCGCCGAGTCCGCTGGTCAAGGGCATCACGACGGTCGAGCACATCGCGCTGCTCAATCTCGAGGGGGCCGGCATGATCGGCGTGCCCGGCACGGCGCACCGCCTGTTCGGCGCGCTCAGGGAGGAGGGCATCTCGGTCATCCTCATCTCGCAGGGGAGTTCCGAGCATTCGATCTGCTTCGCCGTCCCCGAAGTCGAGGCCGAGCGTGCCGAGCGAGTCGTGCGACGGGCCTTCGACCCGGAACTTCGCGAGGGCCAGATCCAGAGTGTCGAGGTCAATCGCGGCTGCAGCATCCTGGCCATCGTCGGCGACGGGATGGCCGGCGCGCACGGCGTCGCGGCACAGGTCTTCAGCGCGCTCGGCAAGGCGAGCGTGAACGTACGCGCGATTGCGCAGGGAGCGTCGGAACGCAACATCTCGGTCGTCATCGACGGCCGCGGCAGCGCGCGCGCGCTGCGTGCCGCCCACTCGAGCTTCTACCTCTCTGCGCACACGGTCTCGATCGGCCTCGTCGGTCCAGGCCTCGTTGGCAGCGCGTTGCTCGACCAGATTGCCTCGCAGGCCGAGCGACTGCGCCGCGACTTCAAGCTCGACCTGCGCGTGCGGGCCATTGCCGGGTCGAAGACCATGCGCCTGGTGCAGGGTTCGATCGATCTCGCCCACTGGCGCGACCAGTACGCGGCCGGCGGCGACCCGGTGGACCTCGAGCGCTTCGCCAATCACGTGCACGCCGACCAGTTCCCGCACGCGGTGATCATCGACTGCACGGCGAATGCCGCGGTCGCGCAGCGCTACGCGCACTGGCTCACGGAGGGCATCCACGTCGTCACGCCGAACAAGAAGGCGAACAGCGCGGACTACGGCTACTACGAACGGCTGCGGGATGCCCGGCGCGCCGCCGGTGCGCATTATCTCTACGAGGCGACGGTTGGTGCCGGCCTTCCCGTGATACAGACGCTGCGCGACCTCAGGGAGACCGGCGACGAGATCCGGCGCATCGAGGGCATGTTCTCCGGGACGCTCGCCTACCTCTTCAATACCTGGGACGGCCAGCAGTCCTTTTCTTCGGTCGTGCGCCAGGCGAAGTCGCTCGGTTACACGGAGCCCGACCCGCGGGATGACCTGTCCGGAATGGACGTTGCGCGCAAGCTCATCATCCTCGCGCGCGAGATGGGCCAGCGGCTCGAGTTGTCCGACGTCGAGGTGGAGAGTCTCGTGCCCGGCGCCCTGGCGGAGTGCGGGGTCGACGATTTTCTCGAGCGGCTCACCGACTTCGACGCCCCGATGCTCGCGCGCCTGCAGGCGGCCGGTGCCGCCAGCCACGTGCTGCGCTACGTGGGATCGGTCGGCGTGGACGGTCGGGCCAAGGTGGGGCTCGTGGAACTCCCGGCCACGCATTCGTTCGCCAACATCGCGCTCACGGACAACATCGTGCGCTTCCAGACGGCGCGCTACGACCAGAATCCGCTCATCGTGCAGGGCCCGGGCGCCGGGCCAGCGGTTACGGCGGGCGGAGTCTTCGCCGACCTGCTGCGCGTCTGTGCGTACCTGGGGGCCAAGCTGTGACTGGCGCGCAGGTGACGGCGACTGCGTTCGCACCCGCGAGCGTCGGCAACGTCGCCGTCGGGTTCGACATCCTCGGCCACTCGGTCGCGGCAC
>JAGOXN010000251.1 GCA_018059685.1 Steroidobacteraceae bacterium
CGGTGACGAGCTACGATGGCCGGGTGATCATCTCACCCACTTCCTGCCGGGAGCAGATCGCGGATCCGGAGTTCTTCGCCCTGTGCGTGCGCGAGTCGTTCCAGGAATACCTGGCACTCGCGGACACGGCGGCGCGGCGGCGCAGCAAGCCGGCCACGGGATCAAAGGCCAAAGTCGCAGGCAAGCCGAAGCGTCCGACCCGTTCCCGCGCCAGGGCCGCCTGAAAACGGTGTATCGGTTCAGGCCGCAGCCGGGCGCAGCAGGCAGGCGACGCGATCGCGGAACGATCGGAGCAAGCCGCGTGGCTCGAAGGGTCGCCAGGCACCCTCGCGCTGGGCGAGCCGGTCCGCCAGGATCCACATCACGGCTGGATTGAAGCCGAGCCCGCTGTGGCTGCCGGGGACGCTGATGTTCTCGTGGTCCCCGTCATCCGTCTCGAGCTGCGCCGCCTCGGGTGGCACGATGCCGTCCGTCAGCGAATAGATGCAGGTGGATGGTACGGGCGGCGGATTCTTCAGGATCTTGGCCCGCACGTTGGCGACGTGGGCCAGCGGTCCCATCGGGTGCGCGAAGTAGCGGTACAGCGCGTGGACGACGACCGGGACTTCGATGCGGTCGACCGAGAACCGCAGCGGGCTGCCGAGCGAGATCACCGTGCGCACGCACTCCGGCGCGCAGTGGGCCGCATAGAAGCTGTATACGCCGCCGAGACTCCATCCGATGAGGCTCACCTTGCGGCGGTGCCGGTGGTGCAGGTAACGCACCTTCTGCTCGAGCGCCTGGCTGAACTTGACCTTGAATCCTGTGTTCTGGCCGAAGCCCCAGGTCACGACGTGGTAACCGCGCGACTGCAGGAAGCAGCGCAGGGCGAACAGGGAGAAATCGGAAGCCGCGAAGCCGGGGACGAGCAGAACCGGATGGCCGTCGCCCCGTGGGCTGGCCTGGAGCGCTGGAAGGAGGAGGGGCAGGAGGCCGATCTCCGCCAGGCTTCGACCTTCGAGCATCGTGTAGAGGGTCCGGGCTCGCTGCGACGCTCCTGGCGGACTGGCCATGCTGGGTGTGGGTCTCCGCGGCCTTCGCCGCAGTTGCACTGCAGCAATGTTACCCGGACGCGGTCGCAGCCGAAAGGGATTACTGCGAACTCTGTGCGGGCGGTCACATCACATCGGTCATTGCGACCGGCGCGTCCGGCAGGCAAGCTGGCCGGGCTACAGCGCTCGTGGGAGTGCGGCGTGACCCCCCGGAGCCCGTATGCGGATCGAAGCGTTTCCCGCGCCAGTGAGCGGTCGGCCATGACCGCGCGACGGACCCTTGCACCGCGGGCCCGTCGGGGGCTCGCGCAACTCGGTCGCCCGACCTCGATTCCGCCGACGCCCGAGGCGGCGCTGCTCGAGCGCGTGCCCAATCCGCATCCGCGCAAGGTCTATCTCGCGCGATTCACCGCGCCCGAGTTCACCTCGCTTTGCCCGGTGACCGGGCAGCCGGACTTCGCCCACCTCGTGATCGACTACGTGCCAGGGCACTGGCTGGTCGAAAGCAAGTCGCTCAAGCTCTACCTGACGAGCTTCCGGAACCACGGAGCTTTCCACGAGGATTGCACGCTCGCCATCGCCGACCGCCTGGTCGGGCTCCTCCGGCCGCGCTGGCTGCGCATCGGTGGCTACTGGTACCCGCGTGGCGGGATGCCCATCGACGTGTTCTGGCAGACGGGCCGACCACCGGCGGGGTTGTGGATTCCCGACCAGGGCGTCGCGCCATATCGCGGCCGCGGCTGAGCCGCTCGCCGGCCCGCGCGTGCTATATTTTTCGTTTGCCATGGTGGCTCGCGTCGGAACCCTCGCGACGGCCAGCCGCAAACCCCGCCAGGCCCGGAAGGGAGCAACGGTAGCGGCGACGCCGGGTGCCGGGGGCTTTCTGGCGCGGGCCGCCTCCCTTCGAGATCCGTTCACTGGAGACCGGACCGGCGCATGAGTTACCTCGTCCTCGCCCGCAAGTGGCGACCGCGCGCCTTCGACGAGCTGGTCGGGCAGGATCATGTGCGACGCGCGCTGACGAACGCCCTCGATTCCGGGCGGATTCACCATGCCTTCCTGTTCACCGGCACGCGCGGCGTCGGCAAGACGACCATCGCGCGGATCTTTGCCAAGTCCCTCAACTGCGAGCGGGGAGTGTCCTCGAAGCCCTGCGGCGAATGCACTGCCTGCCGGGACATCGATGCGGGCCGTTTCATCGACCTGCTCGAGGTGGACGCGGCGTCGCGCACCAAGGTGGACGACACGCGGGAGCTGCTCGACAACGTGCAGTACGCTCCCGCGCGCGGTCGCTGCAAGGTGTACCTGATCGACGAAGTGCACATGCTGTCAGCGCACTCCTTCAACGCGCTGCTCAAGACGCTCGAGGAGCCGCCCCCGCACGTCAAGTTCCTGCTCGCGACGACCGACCCGCAGAAGCTGCCGGTCACGGTGCTGTCGCGCTGCCTGCAGTTCCACCTGCGGCGGCTGCCGCTGCACCTGATTCAGGAACGACTCGCGGCGATCGCCGAGGCCGAGCAGGTCGAGTATGAGCCTGCGGCCCTGCGTGCCGTGGCGCGCGGCGCAGAGGGCAGCATGCGCGATGCGTTGTCGCTGTTCGACCAGGTGCTGGCCTTTGGCGACGGGCGTGCCATCGAGAGCGAGGTGCGGGCGCTGCTCGGCACACTCGACCGGCGGCACGTCGAGGGCATCATCGAAGCGCTCGCGGCACGGGACGGTGCCGCGCTCATGGAGCGCGCGGCGCAGCTCGACGAGCGGGCACCCGACTACGACCAGGCCTTAGGCGAGCTCGCGGCCGCGATCCAGCGCATGGCTCTGCTGCAGGCGTTGCCGGACCTGCGTGGCGAGGACGAGGAGCAGGACCGCTTCCTCGCCGGCCTCGCCGCGAAGTTCGCGGCCGAGGATCTGCAGCTCCTCTACCAGATCGCGATCATGGCTCGCCGCGATCTCGACTACGCGCCCGATGCGCGTGCCGGCTTCGAGATGGCACTGCTCAGGATGCTGGCCTTCCGGCCGGAGTCGCTGCCGGGGACGCCGCCCGCGCCGGATGCGGCTCCAGCGAGACGCGGCGCCACCTCGACCTCACGCGCGCGGAGCGCCGCCGCCGTGGCGCCCCCTGCCGCCGGCACGACGGCGCCGGCGCGCGCGACGCAGGACGACTGGCCGGCCATCGTTGCGGGCCTTGGCCTTCAGGGCCCGGCGGGTCAGCTCGCTGCCCACTGCGTACTCGTCGGCCGGGTCGGGGATCTCGTGCGGCTGCGCCTCGACCGCGCGGGAGAGGTTTTTCGGCGGCCGCAACTCGAGCAGAAGCTCGCGCAGGCGCTGACGCAGCATTTCGGCCATGCGACGCGCATCGAGATCAGCGTCGGGGACGCGGCCGAAGCCACCCCGGCGCGTCAGCGGGCACAGTTGGCGGACGAGCGCCTCAGGGCCGCCGAACAGGCGATCGACGCCGATCCGGCCGTACGCGCGATGCGCGAGGTCTTCGGTGCCACGGTCCAGCCGGGATCCGTCAAGCCACTGAACTGAACACCCACTCCTGGAGTCGAGTCGAGCATGAAAGGCGGAATCGGCAACCTGATGAAGCAGGCGCAGCAGCTGCAGGCGAACATGCAGAAGGCGCAGGCGGAGATCGCGGCGATGGAGGTCACCGGCGAGTCGGGCGGCGGCATGGTCAAGGCCACGATCAACGGGCGGCACGAGGCAAAGCGCGTGCAGATCGACCCGTCCGTACCGCTCGACGATCGCGAGATGATCGAGGACCTGGTGGCCGCGGCGTTCAACGACGCGGTGCACCGGCTCGAAGCGGCGACGCAGGCCAGGATGTCGGGCCTGATGGGAGGCATGAACCTGCCCCCCGGCCTGAAGCTGCCGTTCGGCGGGTGACGCCGCCCCTGCGATGCTCTATCCGCCGACGCTCAACCGGCTGATCGAGGCGCTGCGCTGCCTGCCGGGCGTGGGCCCGAAGTCCGCGCAGCGCATGGCGTTCCACCTGCTCGAGCGCGACCGCGACGGAGCGCGGGAGATGTCGGCCTCGCTCGAGGCCGCGATCGGCCGGCTCGGGCACTGTCGCCGGTGCAGGATGTTTGCCGAGGGCGACACCTGCCCGGTGTGCGCGGCGCCGCAACGGGACCGGTCACTGCTGTGCGTGGTGGAATCACCGGCCGATGTCGTGGCAATCGAGCAGTCCGGGGGGTTCCGTGGCTGCTATTTCGTGCTCATGGGCCACCTCTCGCCGCTCGACGGCGTGGGCCCGGATGAGATCGGTGTCGATGCCTTCGAGCGGCTGCTCGGCGAGGGGGAGGTGCGCGAGGTCATCCTCGCGACGAACCCGACCGTGGAAGGGGAGGCGACCGCGCATTTCCTCGGCGAGCTCGTCACGCGACGCGGGATCCGCGCATCGCGCATCGCGCATGGCGTGCCGGTGGGCGGAGAGCTCGAGTACGTGGACGGCGGGACGCTCGCGCATGCGCTGGCGGGCAGGCAGGCGATGACGTAGC
>JAGOXN010000252.1 GCA_018059685.1 Steroidobacteraceae bacterium
AGATCGCATGCACGCGCTGCACGATTTCGCGCAACATGGCCGTGTCGCGGCGTTCCTCGCTCGTGAAGTTGATGTGCACAGTGGGGAAGATGCCGCGCACCCTGGAACGCAGTACTTCGGCTATCCGGTCATAGGTCCCGATCAGCACCCAGGCCTCCAGCATCTCGTCGCTTATGAGCTGCGGCATGCGGGCCCATTGAGCTGCAACCGAAAGCCGGTGCAGTTCCATCCCGACGTCCTCCCAGCCGTGGTGGGCGAGTACCGGATGGTAGGACCGTGTCGAGGCGTAGAAGGCAATCTGCTTGCGCACCGTCTCCCGAGCCCTGGCGACGTCGGCCTCGGTGCGCCCGAAGGCGGTGAACGGCGTGCCGATCAGATCGAAACCCGACGCGTCACGACCGGACCGCGCCGCTCCCTCGGCAATGGCCGGAATCAGCACGTCGCGCGTGTACTGGAAAGTCGCGACCGGGTGCAGGCGCACACCATCGCAGAGTTCCCCGGCCATTTTCACCATGTAGGGATTGACGGCGGCGGCATACAGCGGGACGTGCGGCTGCTCGATTGGCCCCGGGTTGAAGAAGGGCGGCAGCATGGTGAACTGGTAGTGCTTGCCCTCGAAGTACGTGGGCCTCGCGGGGTCCTGGAAGCTCGCGAAAATCGCCTTGAGGCAAAGGAAATACTCGCGCATGCGTGGCCCCGGCGCTCCGGACCAGGGCGTCGAGTAGCGCCTCTCGTTGTGCCCCTTGACCTGGCTGCCGAGCCCGAGACTGAAGCGGCCGCTCGATAAGGTCTGCAGCGTCCACGCGGCCTGCGCCGTTACCATTGGACTGCGCGGAAAGGCGACGGCGACGTTGGTGGCGAGCTGCACGCGCCGCGTATGCTCGGCGGCCAGTGCCAGGGGCACGAAGGGATCGTGCCCGTACTCGGGCATGGTCAGGTTGTCGAAGCCGATCTCCTCGAGCTCGGCCGCATTACTCGTGAACGACGCGAGTTCGAGGGGAGGCTGTCCCTTGCCACCATACTGATCACCACCGGGCGCGAGCAGAGCGGTACCGATACGCATGGGGAATCTCCTGCGGAAGGGGCTAGATCACGCCGGCCCGGGCGAAGGCCAGGATCTCTTCCTCGCCGTAGCCCAGGTCGCGAAGAACCTCTCTCGTGTGCTGGCCGAGCGTGGGTGGCGGCGTACGCATTGCACCCGGGGTGTCGCTGAACTTGATGGGGAAGCCGAGCTGAGGGATGCGGCCTTCGATCGGATGCTCCAGATACTGGAGCATTTGACGGTGCACGAGCTGCGGATCCCGGAACGCCTCCGCCATCGAATTGACCGGCCCTGCCGGGATGTCGGCCGCTGCAAGCGTACGCATCCAGTCGTCGCGGCTCTTGCGGCCGAAGATTTCGCGCAGGCTCGTGAGCTGTCGGTGAGCCGCGTCCCCGACAGGCCATTGCTCGGACTGGAACTCGGGGCGCTCGATCAGCTCGCAGAAGCGGTGCCAGAAGTGCTCCTCGATGATGCCGAGCGTGAGGTACAGGCCGTCGCCGCAACGGTACACGTTGTAGCAGGGCGCCCCGCCAAGGAATGGCTGCACGCCGCCGCGAGGCTCCACTCCGGCGAACAGGTAGTCGGCCGCGTGATAACACAACCAGGCCACCAGCCCGTCGGTCATCGAGATGTCGACGAGCTGGCCCCTGCCGGTCCGTCCGCGAGCGGCCAGTGCGGTGAGGATGCCGAAAGCGGCCATCAGCGAGCCGCCACCCACGTCCGCGATCGACAGGCCCGGCACGATGGGGCCGGTATCCGGCGTGCCGAAGAGTGGCAGGGCGCCGGCGATGCCCATGTAGTTCAGGTCGTGTCCACTCGCGAGAGCATAGGGACCGTCCTGACCGAAACCCGAGATGGCGCAGTAGACCACGCGCGGATTCACCCCCTGCAGCGTCTCGTAGCCGAGCCCCAGCCGTTCCATGACGCCCGGCCGGAAACCCTCCACGATCACGTCGGCTTCCTGCACGAGCTTGCGAAAGATGATTCGCCCCTCCTCGGTCTTCAGGTTCAGCGTAAGGCTGCGCTTGTTTCGGTTGAGCAGCAGGAACGAACCTGACTCTCTCTTCGCGATCGGTGCGAACTGTCGGTTGTAGTCTCCCAGGCCCGGCTGCTCGATCTTCAGCACGTCGGCGCCGTAGTCCGCCAGCAACTGCGTGCAGAAGGCACCCGGCAGCAGTCGGGTCAGGTCGAGAATCTTCAGTCCGTCGAGTGCGACGTTCATGTTGCGGTGCCTGCAGATGCTCAGGTCGCGGTCCAGCCGCCGTCGACCAGCAGGCTGTGGCCGGTGACGTACGATGCGGCATCCGACGCCAGAAAGACCGCTGCGCCCGCCACCTCCTCGAGACGCCCGAAGCGACCCATCGGGATGTGCGCCAGCAGGCGCGGTGCGATGTGCTCGTGGCTCAGCATGCCTGCAGTCAGGTCCGTGGCGACGAACCCATAGGCGATCGCGTTGACGCGGATGCCGTGCTCCGCCCAGTCGTGGGCGAGGGCCTTCGTGAGTTGCTCGACGCCGCCCTTGGACGCGCAATAGGGCACCTGGCGTTTCAGGCCGATGTGACCGGCGATGGAGCTCACGTTGATGATGGAACCCCTGCCCTTCCGCAGCATGAGCCCGCCGAGGTCGCGGCAGCAGCGGAAGACGCCCGTGAGATTGACCGCCAGGATCTCCTCCCAGGCCTGCACCGAAGTCTTCTCGATCGAGCCGTAGTGCGGATCGACGCCGGCGTTGTTGACCAGCACGTCGATGCCCCCGAGTTCGCGCGCGAGCCAGTCCCGGCCATGCGCCACGTCGTCGTCGGAGCGAACGTCCATCGGCAGCACATGAACCGTCCCGCGAACCTTGCCCAGCGCGTCCGCGGTCCGCTCGAGCTTCTCGCGCGAGCGACCGCACACCACGACCGTCGCACCGTGCCGTACCAGCGCCTCGGCGATGGCGCGACCGATGCCCTGGCCGCCTCCAGTGACGACGGCCACCTTGCCGTCGAGATCGAACAGAGTCTCAGACACGATCATCCCGCCAGGGCGTTCTTCAGGGCGGCCCTGGCGATCGCCCAGCGGTGCACCTCCGAGGGACCATCGTAGATGCGGAATGCGCGGATCTCCCGGAACACCTGCTGTACCACCGTATCGCCCGTCAGTCCCTTGCCGCCGAGTATCTGCACGCAGCGGTCCGCCACGCGGTACTGGGCTTCCGAGCAGAACACCTTCGCGACGCTCGACTCGTGCCGCGCCGAATGACCCTGATCCAGGAGCCAGGCCGTGCGCCAGATCGCGAGCCGACTCATGCTCAGGTCGATCTCGTTGTCCGCGAGCATGAAGCCCACGCCCTCGTGCTCGCCGAGCCGCTTGCCGAAGGCCACGCGCTTGCCGGCATAGGCGAGCGCGATGTCGTGGGCCCGGCAGGCCGCACCCTGCCAGCGCATGCAGTGCGTCAGGCGCGCCGGCGCGAGGCGCACCTGGGCGTACTTCAATCCCTTGCCCACTTCGCCCAGCACCTGTTCGGCAGGGATGCGGCAGTCGGTGAAGCTCACGACGCCATGCCCCCCCGTGAAGCTCGAATCGAGGGAATCGATGAGGCGCTCGACGCGGATGCCCTCGGCGTCCATGTCCGTGAGGAACATCGTCGGTCCGCCGTCCTCCCCCTCCACACTTGCCATCACGATGGCAAAGCCTGCGCCGGCCGCTCCCGTGATGAGCCACTTGCGGCCGTTGACGATGTAGTCGTCGCCGTCCCGCCGGGCCGTCGCCAGGAGCAGACCCGGATCGGAACCTGCGCCCGGGTGGGGCTCGGTCATGCAGAACACGGAGCGGATCTCGCCGCGGCACAGTGGCGCAAGCCAGCGCTGCTTGTGCGCCTCGCTGGCGAGCGCCTCGAGGAGGTGCATGTTGCCTTCGTCCGGCGCCGCGCAGTGCAGGGCGATCGGGCCAAGCGGCGAGTAGCCGGCCGCTTCGAATACCACGGCACGGCCCAGATGCGTGAGTCCCAGGCCGCCCCAGCGCGGCGCCACATGCGGTGCGAACAGGCCGTGCGCGCGGGCCAGTTCGTTCAGCTCCCGCCGCAGTTCATCGCTCGGACCGTGTGAGCCGAGTCGCGGATCCTTCTCGTACGCAATCACCCTCTCGCGTACGAAGCTGCGCGTGCGCTCGGCGAGGACCTGGAGATCCGGGGGTATCGCGAAGTCGATCATGTTCCTCCCAGTCAGCTGGCGGTGCCCTGCATCACCGCGTGCGTGAACTCGAGGATGCCGCGCCCCAGCTCTCCGAAGCCGGCATAGCGCTTCTCGGACGTCGCACCGCTGCGGTATCGCGCATGAAGCTGCAGGAATACGACGCCGAGCTTGAAGAGCGCGAGCACCCGATAGAAGGGGAAGTCCGAGAGATCCCTGCCAGTGAGGACCGCATACTCGGACATCGCCTGCGAGCGCGAATGGAAGCCGCCCAGGCCCGTGGGCATCTGTCCGAGGCGGTGCATCGA
>JAGOXN010000253.1:0-2045 GCA_018059685.1 Steroidobacteraceae bacterium
CCATACACCGCCACGCTCGGCAGCGTCCAGTTCGTGCAGCCGTCGGGCGGAGTGCCGCCCGGCGGAGTACCGACGCTGCTCGGCCCGTCATTCCCATGGCATGGCGGCGACGGCTCGCTCGACGGTGCATTCAATGCCGTCGCGACCGTCGATTCGGACGTACAGCAGAAAACTCGCCTGCCGCGGATCAATCCGGTCACGATCGATGGCACCGGCGGACTCTCCGCCACACCCGGCGAGGGCTGGCTGATCGCCTATGGCACGAGCTGGCACTTCGGTCTCGAGTTCACGGCGAGCGGCCCGCGGGCCGTGGGCCTGGTGAGCTACTCGCAGTCGACGAATTCGGAATCGCCGTTCTTCAACGACCAGCAGCTGCGCTACTCGCAGAAGAACATGCGCCCGATCCTGTTCACTGAGGCCGACATTGCGGCCAACCAGCTTCCGGGGAGCCCTGTGACGATCCGGCCATGATCGACTGAACGTCCGGCGGTGCCGGGTCATCTCGGCTCGAACGGGCGCCTGACGGCGATTTCCTGTCGCGGGGCGATCTGGACGACGTGCCGGAACCTGGCCGGCGTCTCGCCATGCCGTGCCTTGAAGCAGGTCGTCAGGTAGCTCTGACTGCCGAAACCGCACTCGTCCGCGACGCGCGCCACGGGCAGGTTGGTCTCTGCAAGCAGTGTACGCGCGCGCTCGAGACGCCGGCCCTTCACGTAAGCATTGGGCGACTGACCGAGCGCCTTCGAGAACAGACGGCGGAAATAGGACGGGCTGACGCCCGCCTGGCGCGCGAGCGCGCCATTCGAAAGGTCTCCTCCCAGGTTGCGATCGACGTGCTCCAGCACCACCTTGAGCCGACCCAGCTGGATCCAGGAGGGCACGATGCGCTGCCCGGCTCGCCCCGCCAGCACTCGCTCCGTCTGACGCACGAGCAACCGACCGAGCTCCGCGAGGTAGCGTGCGTCCGCAGCCGCACCCGCACCGAGTTCGTCGACGATCTGCTGGCCGAGCGCACTGACGAGCCTGTCCGCGAAAGACACGTCGCCGACGCCCGAGCCGGACCGGCGCGCAATGCGGGCGAAGCGCTCGCCGACCTCGCCCGGCAGGTACACGCCGGCCACGTCGACGGCCCCTTCGAGGGTCCACTCCGAGGCGCACCCGGCCGGCAGGAACACCGAAAAACTCGGGAGGTACACGCCCGACGTGCCGAGACGGCCCCCGCCGGACACGCGCGCGCCGCCGAGATGCACCACCAGGAGTGCCAGCGTCAGCGCGGGCAGCTCCTGGCGTCGGGACTGGAAGATGTAGCGCTCGACCCGCAGCGGCGGCTTCGTGCCGAGTTCCGCGCTCACCAGCGGGCCGATGCCGAGCGCACGACTGACCGTCCGCCACGGTGTCGTCCGGGCCCGGGGTCGAGTGTGCCGGCGCGCCGATTCCATCGATATGAGTGTCGTTTTACGAAAGAAGCTGGGGCATTTTACGAAAGTCCGGAGGTTGGCGGTCGGAAATAATGCGTCCCGGTCCAACGGAGGTCACGGCATGTGGCAATACGGCAGATCATGCGTACTCGTGGCGTTCCTCCTCGCGTTCGTCCCGATCGCGCATGCCGGGACGGCACCCTGGTCGGCACGGGTCGGTTACGGCCGGGTCGCGTTCGACACGGCGTCGGTGATCTCACTGGGCGGTGTGACCGTCCCGGGCGCGTCGGTCGACGTCGACGACGCGGACGTGTTGCTCGGTGATCTCGGCCGCGACCTGTCGCGGCGGTTTA
Organism: Steroidobacteraceae bacterium; assembly: GCA_018059685.1. Lineage (GTDB taxonomy): Bacteria > Pseudomonadota > Gammaproteobacteria > Steroidobacterales > Steroidobacteraceae > RPQJ01. The sequence goes on from JAGOXN010000253.1 coordinate 1,772, forward strand.
CGGCGCGCGTGACCTTCGGCGTTCCATTGACCGTGTCGGTCGATGCCACCGGCACGCTCGCCGGTCTGTCGCCCCCGCTCAGCGGCAGGCTGGGCGAGGTCGACATCGCGCCGCTGCTCGGGACGGTGCTGTTTGCGCCGTTCGACGCGCATGGCTGGAAGCCTTACTTCGGCGCGGGGCTCGGCTACGTGATGGCGCTCGAGGCCAGCGACGGGGACGTGTCGTCGATCGAGGCGTCGAGCGGCTGGGGCTTCACGCTGCAGGCCGGATGTGA
>JAGOXN010000253.1:2145-4496 GCA_018059685.1 Steroidobacteraceae bacterium
CCTAGAATTCCGCTCGCAGGCCGAGGCCGCCGAGCCAGGCCGGATCCAGCGACTCGCCTTCGCTGTAGCCGGCCGTCACGAGCACTTCGAGCGACTTTCCGACCTTGATGCTCAGGCTGCCGGAGAGCGAATCGGAGCGTAGTCCGTCGAAGTGTTCTTCGAGCCCCAGGTAGTCGACCGCGTATTCGAGGCGACCTGAGTCGTACGCGATACCTCCGCCCCACGACCGGTCGAGCAGCGCATTCTCCGCGCCGATCCAGGTCATTGCACTCGTGGAGAGGGGCGTCGTCACCTGTCGCGCGAATTGCTGGAATACCGCCGGTCGCGTCCGTCGCAAGTAGTCGAGCGCCGGCGACGAGAATCGGCACTCGGTCTCGGCGTAAGAGTACGCCATCCCACGTGCATGGCCGTGCCAACGGCCGGTGGCGTAACCGACCCGCAGGCCGAGGCCTGTGTTATCGAGATCGCAATCGGCCGCCGCTGTTACGGTCACCTGCTGCCCCGTTCGCAGCGTGACCTCCGCATCGGCCGCGAAGGGTTCGAAGTCACTGCGACGGACCTGGCCCGTGAGCGCCACCGTCCAGTCGCCGAGGTCGACGTCGACGGCCCCATTTACCGAGCGTGCGGTGACGACGTCCGTATCCGTCCACGCGTCATACCACACGTCGACGCCGATCGCGCCAAAGTCGTGCACGCCGCCGAACGAGTAGCCGTGAGTTGACAGCCCGGACAGGTTGCGGGTCCTGTCCGCGTAGTTGGCGGCGAGGTACAGCTGGCTGCGCTCACCGACGAACCAGGTCACGTCGGCCACCCCGCCGATTCCGCCCTCGCTGTCGCCCTCGGCATAGAGACCGACACCCCACGACGGGGCGGCGGCCGCGCCACTCTCGCCTTCCGCGCCTGACGCGAGCGGCGAGGCCAGCAGCGTCAACAGGAAAAAGAACGACGCACGAGATCTCGTGCGTCGCTCATTCGTTGCAGACCGGATCGTCACCGGCTCACTGCCCGACATTGGTCCTCGCCTCAATTACCGCCATCGTGTTCGACGGTCTTCGTGCACGACTTCGCAGCCGGGTCGCAGGAGACATCGATGCTGCGCGTCCTCACCTGCCCGCTCGGCAGCGTCTGCGTCACGTCGCGCTCGTAACCATCGTCGGTCCGCTGCGTCGTGCTCGAGTACGAACTCGTACGGCCGTCGAAGCCCGTGCGCGTGACGTCCACGCTGCGCGTCCCGGCCTCCGCGTCCCTCGCGACCGTCATGTCGCGCGTCGCGGTTGCGCCGTCGGGGCGCGTCACGATCGTATCGCGGGTGAATCCACTGTCCGTGCGTTGCGTCACGGTGTCGACGCGTGTCTGCTCGCCCTTGGGCCCGGTCCACACGGCGTTTCGCGTCCGGGTGCCGGCGTCGCGATCGTTGGTCACGACCACATCGCGCGACGCGGTCCGGCCATCCTGGCCCTGCCAGTGGTCGCTGCGCGTGTGGCCGTTCTCCGTCCGCTGGACCTGCGAGGTGCGCGTCCAGTTGCCGCCGGAATGGTGCGCGGCGCGAGCGTTGCGCTTGCTTCCGCCGCCGTCGCGCGCGTGCACGGCCTGTGGCAGGGCACTCAGCGCGAATGCGGCGACGACCGTTGCGACCCCGAGGATCCTCGTGAACCTTGCATTCGACATAACCGACTCCTCCTCACGGTGAATGTGTTCGTGTACAGCACATCCAACGGCGGAGCGCGCGACCCGTTGACCACGGTCCGGGCCCGGACGAGTCCCCGGGTTGGCCCGGCCGCGAGGCGGGCCTGCACGGGCTGGTGGCGCCGGTGCACAGGTTGAGGTTCCATGAACAGACCGCCGGGTCGGTGCCCCCATTTGAGCCCGGAAAGACGACTCCACGATCACCGCCAGGAGTATGCTCGGGGCCTCGAAGGGAGGATTCGCGATGTCAAACCAGACTTATCGCAGCGGCTGCGCCTGTGGCGCGGTCCAGGTCGAGATCAGTGGCGAGCCGGCGGCGCAGGCCTACTGCCACTGCCTGTCGTGCCGCAGCTGGCTGGGTGCGCCCGTGCACGCCGCCACGCTGTGGCCGACGCAGAACGTCAAGGTCGTCAAGGGCGGCGACAATCTCGGGCTTTACAAGCGAACCGAATCGAGTCACCGGCAATTCTGTCGCAGCTGCGGCGCTCCGGTCCTCGTCGGTCACCCGCACCTCGGCCTGACGGATGTGCCGGCGGGATCAGTGGTCGGCTTCACGTACAAGCCGGCCCTGCACGTCAACTATGGCGAGAAGGTGATGTCGGTGCGCGACGGCCTGCCGAAATTCAAGGACTTCCCCAAGGACTTCGGGGGCTCGGGCGAAATGC